>JAKVCH010000086.1 GCA_022447485.1 Polyangiaceae bacterium
CCGTGAGAGGGATGCAGATTCTGCTTCTCGCAACTTCTCTTCCAAGCAGTCCCCCATCGAAAAGCAGCCTGCCGTCTTTCCGATAGAGATAAAGTCTGCCACGCCTCCTCGGCTTCTTGCATCCGCCGACTTCCCAGCGGTAAGTGATAAGCTCGATAAGCAAACTCTCCCCAGCTAAGTAAAGTAGAATAAGTGGTTTCCTTTGAAGAAATTGCCATCAATATCGTCTCCTGATTCCGTCAGAGGTAAGCGAACGAGCTCAAGCTAGCCAGAACTCGAAAGCTTTGATGCAGATTCAATGCCAAGATCCGAAGAACCAAACGGCAAACATCATGCTGCAAGAAACCTGTAAGTAGAGGTCAATCGAGCTCCAATGAGGCCCCATGCCTCACAGGCCAAGGAGAACAGGCGCCCCCCGGGGCCGGTACAGATGTCCAGTCTTCATCAAGTAAACGGACAATCGTCCGCAAACCCCGCACTCAACCATGAAGCGAGGTAAAGTTTGTTCATAGAAGGGCACAAGGACCTGAATGACCGATAAAGACCTCAGAATCTATCTCGATTGGCGCCCCACGATTAACTCATCTAGCGCTGCAGTATGAATTCAGAAAGTTTTGTCGCCCTGAAGAACGAAGCCATCTCCATGGTGCTGCTTTACGCACCACAACTCGCTCTTGCAATCTTCACATTAGTCGTTGGTCTCTTTTTAATCCGCGGTGTGCTCAAGGTCCTGAGCGGAGGGCTGAACCGAGCCGGGGTTGACCCTACCCTCGCACCTTTCCTCAGTTCCATCATCGGCTGGGGTCTTAAGCTGATCCTCTTAATCAGCGTGGCATCGATGGTCGGAATTCAAACCACCAGCTTCGTAGCCGTCATGGGTGCGGCTGGTCTCGCCGTTGGTCTCGCACTCCAAGGCAGCCTGAGCAACTTCGCGGGAGGAGTTCTGATTCTGCTCTTCCGCCCCTATCGCGTAGGCGACTTCATAAAAGCCCAGGGTGAAATGGGCACGGTGAAAGAAATTCAAATTTTCAACACCATCTTGATGAACCCCGAAAACCGCCGGGTGATTGTTCCAAATGGAGCTATCGCTAACGGGAATATCACCAACTACTCATGTGAGGAGTATGTCCGCGTCGATACGACAGTTGGTATTGCTTACGACGCCGATATGAAAAAAGCGCGGGAACTGCTCAGCGAAATGGTGCGGAAGATCCCCGGAGTTCTCGAAGAGCCTGCACCCGATGTGGCAATTGCAGAATTAGGCGATAGTTCTGTCAACCTGATCGTTCGTCCTTATTGTGCACCAAGCGATTACTGGAGCGTTCGCTTTCAGCTGATTGAAGAAACCAAAAACACCCTGGATGCAGCGAATATCTCAATACCTTTCCCTCAACGAGATATTCATCTCTTCAACGAGAAGTAGAAGGAGCTCTGCTCCAAACGAGGGCAATATTACGAGAAAAGAAGGTCGTCCGGCGCGTTGCCGGGCGACCTTTCTTGTTCATACTACTGAGCCGTACAACTCTGCCGTCGCTCAGCCGCTTGGCCTCGAAGTCTCATCCTAGGGGAGAAACCAATGATTGAGCGCCAGGGAAACAATTCTACCAGCAAGAAATCGCTTGTGATGAGATGACCACATCATCCCAATAAAGATAGCGAGCACTTTGAAGGCTACTCACATCAGGGACTCCGTAGAGGACCTCTTCAAAGCCACCAAATTCGAGATCTTCGCGATTTTCGAAACTCAAAACCTCGGTTTCATTCACCGCAAGCGATGCCGATGTCCCAGAGACCTCACTGAAGGCAGCGGAGACCTGAATGCAAATCCATTGACCAATGGGAAGCATATTTTTCATTGAAGAGACCTCGATTGAGAATTCACGGCTACTAAAAAAACCGGATCGATCCTGCCGAAGGCGAATCGAAAGATCGTCACCCCAAGAATTATGAAATTCTAAAATACTAAGTTGAGAAGTAATGCTTCCGGGAGGTAAGTAAAGCCAACCGCGAAAATACAATTCACTATGGAGCGACTCCGGTAGCTCAACCCCAACGCTGCCTATTTTATCGTCGCCGAAGTGAATCTTCAGTGCATGGTCTCCGGAGTGAACCTCACCCTGAGTGGAATACACCTCGCCATCAATCGAATGGTCAGCGAGCTCAGCTAGTTGCTCTGACTCATAACCATGATGAGCGATCGCGCCGTCATATTCTCCTGCACAGTCATCAGCACAGTTTAAGGGACCCAGGGAAAAATTATCACCGGGGCGTACAGTCTCTTCGGCGATGCTCTCATCAATCTCCTGGGTCTCGGAGCTTTCACTTTCATTCCCTCCTTCGCCATCTAGACCATCGCCAACAACGTCGGTGCTGCCCCGTCCCGGGCTAGCGTCGCCTTGCTCGTCTGTTCGCTTTCGCTCCCGGAGATCGGTAGCCTCGACCTCGGTCGGCCTATCCGAACCAGCAATTCCGATCTGGTTGCCGCGCTGCAGACTATCCGACCCCACCTCGCCTGACTCTGCGTTAGGGTCAAACTGCAAGAACCCACAGCCCGACGTGGTCACAGCGTAAAAACAAATAAGAAAGCGATATCCCCCTGCCATATTTCGATGATGAAACGATCGCCTGAGAGATGCAATCAATGATTGAGCGCCTTGCAAAACCGGCCATTGGGTTGAAGGTCTGCCTCCATCTTCTCTTGTTGTTCTTCTTTGTGTCCTTCATCGCCCTCGCGGCATACTTTTGCCGCAAGGTAAGCATCTTGGAGCCGCCAACGCGCAGCAATTGACCCTCAGAACTCAACAAGGACGCAAGAAAATAAAGCACTTTACCAATGAGGATAATTCACGACAGTGGCCCGGAGAGACCGGTCAACCTTGGCTAGCCAGCACCAAAGCTCGACCGCAAGTGCACAAGCCCTGGATCTCAAGAGTCTCGCCTGCGGGACCTATTCGTAGCAGGCTGAAGTCGGCTGAGAGTGAACGTAAGAGCGCTCAGGCTAATTCTTGCAAATGTACCAGCACGTCACGCCGACTGACAATACCGACCATCTTTTCTCCTTCGGTCACTAACATGCGACGAATATTATGCTTAGAAAAGAGCCCCGCCAATGTGTAGAGAGAAGCATAGGGCGCCACTGAATGATAGGCAGAGGACATCACCTCTTTCACGAAACGCTTGCGACCGTAATCATCGCCATCATAGGCTCCAGCTGTAATAGCTTGGATGCAATCCAATTCACTTAGCATGCCCAAAATATTTTGTTTATCATCGCAAACAGGCGCTTCAGAAATTCGGTCATGAATCATCAACTGAATAGCATCCGAGACTCGATCATTGAGGCTGAAGGATGTAACTCTTCGATTCATAATATCCTGCGCCTTGGGCACATGAATCGGCCGAGGTATCTCACTGCTTAGGTGAGCCTTTGATGGTCTCGGAATAATACTACTTCTCATCGCTAATGCGATGCTATCTATCACTGATGCCATATCCCCCCCGTTTCCTTTCCTGCTGAAAGTGGATACCAAAACTGTAGCTCTCAACCCTGTACAATGCCTGTATTTTCTTAGGATTTCATCAGCTTCTCACTTTGAGATCCAGCAGAAAAAGAACCCCTAGCTGATCAAGTTGGCCACAACGGGTCAGTAAAAAAATAAAAATGACAGCACTATGATGAGCGCCCGGCCATTCATTCTATCAAACGACATATCATGACACTACCTTTCACATCACACATTACCATCAATGAACATCCTATCCTCATTTGACCGGCCAATAGATAGAATAAGCGTTTACCTTTCACCCCCCAGACAGAAACACAACCGATGAAAGAATATTCATTTCGTATTGAGCTAGAAGGCTCACAAGAAGAACTCTTTCAATTTTTGGGAGACCCTCGTCAGCGTACACGCTGGCAGTCAAGTCTAGCATGGGTCAAACTCGAAAACGCTGAAGAGCTCCCTTCGCAGGGCATGCGCTGGACAGAGAAAGCGCACGGTCTCGGAGAGTTTGCTATGCGTATCACCAAGTACCAGCCGTCCTCTCGTTGGGCTGAGGAAGGAACGTCTTCTAAGGGCGAGGTAAGCATCGAATTGGGGTTCAGTCCCGGGAGTCAGCGCAACACAACAGAGGTGCACGTCATCATTCGTCTACAGTTACGCGGCCTGCTGCGCGGCCTTGCTCCAGTAGTCCCATGGGCGCTGCAACCTTTGATGAGCGCTGACCTCAAAAAAGCATCAAAATTGATAAAATCAGGGCAAGTCTGACTCGCTGAATTTCTTAAATTAGCTAGGCTTCCGTGCAGCCCAGAGCAACAATTCCCCGGGCCTTCAGCAGAGCTTTCAGCCCCTCGCCCATCCATGAAATACGAATATTTAATTTTCAACTTAGTGGTCATTTTCATTCCAATGCTCACGACCCTTTTCTTGTGGAAGTCACAGAAGAGAACCTTCAAACGGATGCTCCTGGCAACGAGTCTTGTTGCCGTACCTTTCTGGATTTGGGACAGCCTCGTCACCCATCGTCACTGGTGGTTCAACCCTCTCTACACCTCTGGCATTGACTTTCTTTCTCTGCCTCTTGGCGAGTGGCTCTTCTTTCTCACCGTACCCTATGCATCGATTTTACTTTGGGTCGGATTCAAGGGCTTTCGGTACCCGGCTTTGCAAGGCTTTCGATTGCTCTGGGTCCTTCTCGTTTGTACTTTTGGCGCCCTAGCTATCTTCTCCCTGAGCCAAGGTTGGGAGTATACATGTTTAGCGGCGTCCGCGATGGCGCTGTTCGCGCTCGCGGATAGAGTCTTCGGCACAGCTCTGTGGGCTCGCCCGAGCTTTTGGATTTTCAGCCTCGGTACCTTCGTGCTGACGGCAATCTTCAATCATTATCTCGTGACCCGACCCGTCGTGCTCTACGGAGAAGCCTATAAATCAGGTATTTTCGTCAATGCTATCCCGATCGAAGACTACTTTTATGGTCTTGCTTTGATTGGCTTTGGGTTGATGATTTTCACCTTACTTGAGGGCGAGAACAAAGAGCGCAGCCTTTTTGGGTGGCTAATTGAAAAAAGACTGCGTGGCTACGAACATATTGTGGAGGAACCAGATCTCGGTTTGCCCAAGACACCTCAAACTGGCGAAGGGCCGCATATTACTGTTATCGGCGGCGGACTCGCTGGAATCACGGCTGCGGAGCGTCTAGCCAACCGCGGGCTGCAGGTCACATTGATTGAGAAAAACCCCTACCTTGGAGGTAAGATAGCAGCCTGGACAGAGGATCTTGGCGATGGGCAACAGAGCGCGATTGAGCATGGTTTTCACGCCTACTTCAATCACTATTATAACCTGATGCGCTGGTTGAAAGAATTAGACCTGACAAAGAACCTCGCCCCCATCTCCTCCTACCGCGTCTTAACCCTAGAGAATCAGAGCTTAGATTTTCGCACGGATATCCGCATGGCCCCTGGCCTCAACCTGCTCGAGTTGGCTCGCGCAGGGTTCTACTCACTCTCCGCCGTCATGTTTAGTCGTGCCGCTGGATACTTAACTGAATTCGTCAAATACAACCCGTCGAAGACATTCAAAAAATTCGATAATGACCACTTCGAGGGTTATGCAGCTCGAGCAGCCCTCCCCAAAAATCTGCTCCTTGTTTTCCGCACCTTCGCTCGCTCATTCTTTGCTGAGGATGATAAAATTTCTCTTGCTGAGCTCATGAAGAGCTTTCATTTCTTTTATCTCTCCCATGACCACGGCCTCACCTACGGTTATTTAGCAGGCGACTACGAAAGCAAAATGATAGCGCCTTTGCGGAATCGTTTGCAGGAGAAAGGCGTGCGTCTCCTGCTCGGAGAAGCCGTTACGGCGCTCGACAAGAACGATCATGGTTACCAAGTCAAAACCGATCGTCAGGAAATCGCCTGCGATGCTCTCGTGCTGGCCGCTGATATTCGCGCCACGAAGGGTATATGGGCAAGTTCCCCCCAGCTCTCTCACGAAATGCCGGCATTGACTCAAGCACTGAAAACGATGCAAGCCGGGCAACCCTACGCGGTGCTGCGGGTCTGGCTCAAGGGACGTACTGATGCTGAGCACCCTGTCTTCATTGCAACTGAACGTGAGCAGTTACTCGATAGCATCACCTTTCTCCATCAAATTGATCCTCTGATGGAGCAGTGGTGCCAAGAAACTCCGCAGGGTCAGGGGAGCGTATTGGAGCTACACTCCTACGCGATCCCTGCTGGCTGGGACTCGGAACAGAAAATCCAGGAGGTTCTTCTTCAAGAATTAGAGCACTTCTTACCCGACCTGAAAGGGGCTGCCGTAGTCAAGACACATCTACAGCTAAGAGATGACTTTACGGCCCTCCATACCGGCTTGTATGCTGCCCGACCAAAAGTTGAGACAGCAAACTCGAGCCTGGTCTTGGCTGGTGATTGGGTCAAGCTCGACTTTCCTGCGATGCTCATGGAGGCAGCACACTCCTCCGGCCTCCTAGCGGCGAATCGATTGCTCTCCCACTACGGTCTGCAGGGCTATCCGATTACTTCTGTCCCCCCGAGTGGGCTCCTGGCTCGTAAATCTTAAGGACGTCGTCCATCACTTTTAACGCTCATGCCAAAACGAAATATTGTCTGGATAAGAAATAAAGACCTGAGAATTCACGATCACGATCCGCTCTTAGCTGCTGAAGAGACGGGCTATCCGATCGCTGTGTATATTTTTGAACCAGGATTCCTCAAGCTCAAGAAGCTTGAAAAGCGGATCAACGGTCATCGCTATCTTCTGCTTTCTCTTCTCGCACTGAGGCAAGAATACATTCGTCGAGGGAGTGATTTGATCATTCTGGAGGGCAGAGCAGAACAATTACTGCCTCAGCTCGCGAAAGCCTGGAAAATCGATCAGGTTCATGCTTATCGCCAGTACGAACCAGCGGGAAGGGCGCAAGAGAATGCCGTCAACAATAATCTCTCCTGCGATTTAACCTTGCACTACGGGGAAACCTTGCTTCCCGCCGAGAGCTTACGCAATGGTAGCGGGAGTCCCTACGCCGTTTTTACCCCTTTTTATAAGAGTTTTCTGCGGTCTGAAAATATTTCTCCTCCTCGGCGCGCTCCACGGCAGCTGGCCCCCCTACCAGCCGATATTCGCCTGGACCTTTTTTCAATCGTTTCAGACGACACGCTCTTCGATTTTGAATCCGCTCTACAAAAGCTCTCTAGCCATGATTCAGTTCTCGATAAACCTGCGCAGCTCCTACCCGCCGGAGAAAAAGCCGCGCGTCAACGACTCAAGAATTTCCAACAAAGACTCTCCACCTATATCTCAGGTCGGGATCGCATGGATCAAGAGGCCTCCAGCCGCCTCTCTGCCGATTTAAGCTACGGCACGCTCTCAGTGCGAGAGGTTTGGCATCAAGTAAAAGCCCACCAGCCGAAGAGCCCAGATGCTGAGGCCTATCTTCGTCAGCTTGTTTGGCGAGAGTTTGCTTACTCTTCTCTCTGGGATCGACCGGACCTACTTCAGAACCCCTTCCGGGAGAAATATGAAGGCTTTCCTTATCAGCGCAATCAGATCTTTTGGAAAGCCTGGTGCGAAGGCAAGACAGGCTACCCCATTGTCGACGCTGCGGCTCGAGAGTTACTTGCCACTGGCTACGTTCATAATCGCGCGAGAATGATCTCCGCGAGTTTTGCAACAAAACACCTCCTCCTGCCTTATCAAGACTGCGAGGAACATTACCTTCGCCACCTAACGGACGGCGATCGGGCACTGAATAATATGGGGTGGCAGTGGTCGGCCGGCTGCGGCTGTGATGCTCAGCCTTATTTTCGTGTATTCAACCCGACGTCCCAGGCAAAAAAGTTCGACCCGCAAGGTGTTTACATTCGGCGCTGGGTTCCTGAGCTAGCGAATCTATCGAACGCCGATCTGCACAAGCCTCGTGAGAAGACGCTTAGTCTCTTCGCATCGAACGCTACTGACTACCCTGCACCCATTGTCGATCACGCTCAAGCGCGGTTGAATTTTCTCCAGCTCGCCAAGGAACACCTGAATCCCAATTCGAGAGCATCATCGCATCAGAGAAAATAGACGAAGGCCCCGCAAAGAAGCTCTCATTCTTCTTTGTAGGGCCTTCTGGCGTCTCTTATTGACTAGGGTTTCGGAGAATGTCGTAAAACGCCTTGTTGACCCGCTCTTTACTCTCAGGAGGGAAAGAAAAGAGCGGGGCGACTCTTTAGGGGAGCTCTGGAACTAGGACGCCGTCGATACGGTGGATCACGCTACCGCGTGAAGCGAAGATATCGACAACTGTTACGTCGCTCGTCGCGTCTGTGAAATCTGTCAGCACAACGGTTCCGTCATCTGTTGCCACATTGACGTCGCCACTGGCCAACATTGTTAGGTCGACGCCTGTCGAGTCCAGACCCAATGCCACGCCTGAGTAGATTGGAGAGGCTGGGCTATCGCCCGCGTAGACATGGTACTGCAGAATGCTGTCCAAATCGTCCGCAGAGGGCGCTGATGCCAACCCTGTAATCGCGCTATTGGTCGGTGCAAAGAGCGTGATGTTTTCAGTTGTTTCCAATGCGTTTAGGATGGTAGTCGATGACGTAGCGCTGGTAACGAGTGTCGCCAATTCTGAGTAATCAGCCTGGGACGTAGCGATATCCGCAACGCTCGGCAAAAGAACTTTGTCGATGATGTGAATCAACCCGTCGCAAGCTGCGACGTCTGGAGTCACTACTTCGGCATTTGCCTCGTCAGGATCGATGTAGAGCTTTCCGTCGGTGACGCCTAGTGCAATCTCACCACCAAGGGTGTCGGCCTCTGTCAGCGTAACAGCAACGGATGATGGAACTTCGCCGTCAACGACGTGGTAGGTCAAGATGGGCGTGAGCTGTTCTACCGTGAGGTCTGCAATCGTCGGTGATCGCTCAGTCATCCCGTCAGTGATTTTTGGCAGCGAGCCAAGGAGAGCCTCAAAGGCGTCATCGGTTGGCGCGAATACGGTTACGTCAGTAAGAGCGCCCGCAAGCCCGGCCTTCACAACAGCTTCAGCGAGTAGCTCGAAGTCAGGATTTGTCGTCGCAATTTCCACGATTGTCTGACAAGTCTCACCACCGCCACCACCGGTGCCGCCAGTGTCTCCACCACCGCTGCCGCCAGTACCGCCAGTATCTCCACCGCCGGAGCCGCCGGTGTCGCCGCCACCGCTGCCGCCGGTGTCGCCGCCAGCGCTTCCACCTGTCCCGCCACTCTCATCGGTGTCATCGCTACAGCCAACTACTGAGCCGGCCAGAAGTAATGAGGTTGCTACTATACTGAGGATTCTATTCTTGATCATTGGTCATCTCCTGCGCTCGGGTCTGTCCCGAGCATTCTGTGATGTCGACTACACTGAGGGATCTTTCGAAACATGTCTACCCTTTGAACATGGTTTGCATCGGGATTCACTGATGCTCCATCTGCAACAATCTTGCTACGAATTTTGCAAAGAGCTTATTTATCTAATATTTTATTCAAACATTTCGTGCACTTATCATGACCCTGAGATAAATCTCTAAAATATAGACATTTAGTCTGCATAACTCGCTTGCAACGGGTTCAAGGATTGTACACAGTATACGTACATACTTTGAGCAGGGCTGAACCCAATCACTCTTCAGCTCAACTATGAGTTAAGCACCGGAGTTCCAATGAAGACCGCAACCATCAAGAACGAAGAACCCACGAGTCGGCCAAGCGTCAATCATC
>JAKVCH010000087.1 GCA_022447485.1 Polyangiaceae bacterium
GTCGCCCCAGGCCATCTAGCGCGTCTAGTAGAAGAGCCTGTCCCGTCTCATGTGATTCTCAGTGAAGGTGAACTTGTCTCGATCAGCGAGGGAGAGCGCCGCGCGATTGACCTGAAAGATAAACCTAGCCTGCAGGCATTGGTGAGCAGTCTTCTGCATCTACTTGCGGGCAATCGTCAGAAGCTTGAAAAGAGCTACAAGGTCGTTTTTCAAAGCTCTGGTAGGAAATGGTCGGTCGAGCTACTACCGAAGAGCCCGGAGTTAAAGAAGATGGTCTTGAGCTTAAAGATGAGTGGCCAAGGAGAAGTCCTCCAAGAGCTTCAAGTAAGAGAAGCAAGCGGGGACGTTGCGACGACTCGCTTTTCTGACATCGAAAAGAATCGACGATTTACCCTCGAAGAAAAAAAGCGACTCTTCGAGCTCTACTCTCCATGAATCTGTCTTTGATGCAGAGCTGGCGGCGTTGGGGTGGGCTTCTGGCGCTCTCTATTTTGTTGGCGTTTCTTGTGCTCATCGCTTCAAAGCAATGGCGGCTGGATACCTCCATGATTCAGTTTTTGCCGGACCAAAAAGAGCAAGAAACATGGACTATTGGTCGAGATGTGATCGATTCAAATTTGTCACGTCAGATGATTATCAGCGTTCGGCCCCAGGTAGCCGACGCAGGACTCGCCCCAACAGAAGAGAAGTCTCGGCTGGGTCAAGAGGCCGCCTTAGTCGATATCTCGCAGAGCTTGGCCACAGCCTATCGAAAGATTCCTGGAGTCAGCCAGGTGCGGAACGGTCCCCCCAAGGATAGCGAGCGCCAGTTTTATGAACTCTACTTTCCAGCGCGTTACGGTTTGCAGTCTCTGTGGCCCGAAGAGGAGATTCCGGCAACGCTCTCGCCCCAGGGCTTGGAGCTTGCAGCGCAGCAATTGAAGAGCGAGCTAGCTGGTCCCGATTCTCTCCTTGTTCGTCCCTTAGCTCCCGATGATCCGCTACAGACATTTTTAAAAGTGGGCGCCCGTCTGCAAGAGCAGCTGGGGCACTCGATGGGAGTCAAAGACGGCGTCTTTATCTCAGAGGATAGTTGGGCAATTCTTTTCCTGAGCCTGAGCGATTCCGCTCTTGATGGTCAAGCACAGAAAAGAGTGATTGAGGGCTTGAGCCAAGCCACAGAGGAAGTTGAGCGCGCACTGAACTTAAAAATTGAACGGCAGGCGAGCGGCCCGAACCTCTTTGCGGTCGACACCGAGGCGCGTATGCGAGGCGATATGGAGAGAGTGAGCCTGATTTCCATTCTGGGTTCCTTGCTCTTTGTCCTGCTCCTTCTGCCTTCTTGGCGGAAGGTTCTTTACTTGGTTTTACCCCTTGTTTTTGGTTTCTTTGCCGCTGCCGCTTCTATCCTGCTTTGCTTTGGTCAGCTGCATGTGATCACCTTGGCTTTTGGTAGTGCCCTGATTGGAATCGCCATTGATTACCCAGCTCACCTTGTTTGTCATGCCGATTTTCTAGGCGGAGTAGGCGTCGTTCGCGAACTGGGTCGACGATTACGTCCCACCCTGCTCCTTGCTGCCTTGACGACGATAGCTGGCCTCGCTGGTCTGAGTTGGGCTTCCTTTCCAGGACTGCAGCAGGTGGCAGTATTTGCGTCGGTGGGCCTATTAGTCGCTCTTGTCACTAGCTTTGCGGCGCTGCCGCTTTTGCCCAGGCGTAGCCAGCCTGCCCGGCGGGCACGAGTCGTCGCCAGCTTTCTTTCTCGTCTCGTCTCTGCGCGCCGCCCCATGCTCTGGGCGGTATTGGCTCTCGCATCTGTCGCCGCTCTTGTCGGTCCTTTTACGGCTCATTTTGCCCCGGGTATCGAATCCCTCGCCCCACTGAATCCTCGTCTTTTGGCGGAAGATAAGCTGGTTCGTGAGCGAGTGGGTGTGGCGTCGAATAGTCAACTCTTGCTGGCAAAGGGCGCTGATGTACAGGCCGCCCTTTTAAGGAATGAAGAAGCGGCCCGGCGCTTGAGTCAGTTGGCAGAAAAAGACTCCACCCTCGAGTGGACAACAATCTCCTCATCTATTTTCTCTAACGAGCTTCAAGAGCGTAATTGGCGTGCATTTGGAGCGGACGAATCGCCGCCGAGTTGGTTAGCCGAGGCTCGAAGGGCATTTGCGCAGGAGGGATTTTTCCCCGATGCATTTCCAGGCTTACAGGCACCTTTTCCTCGCCCGGCGCTACTTGATTTTGAACAACTACGCTCGTCTTCGTTTGGAGCTCTTTTAGAGACGTTTCTTGTTCAAACAGCTGATCAAGTTGTTGTGGTGACACCTCTGAGCAGCGAAGACTCAGAGCAACTAGAAGCAGCCTTCAAAGAAGAGGAGGGCTTAGAACTTTTTTCTCAAAAACGCATGATTGATGCGGCTTATACCACCCTGCGCGAGCGTACAGCCTGGCTGCTTTTGCTGGGACTGGGGGCTGTTTGGGGAGCCGCTTGGCTACGCTATCGAGTTGTTCGCTTTGCTTGGGCCGCGACCCTACCGTCATTTTTAGCGGCCAGCGCCACCCTGGGAGTCCTTGCTTTTACGTCCCAGGAATTGAACCTATTGCATATCCTGTCTTTGGTTTTGGTCTGCAGTATGGGTGTCGATTATGGCATCTTTGTCGTCGATGCTCGAACCAGTCGAGACGCCAGCATAGCGGGTCAAGCGACGATGCTCAGCACTCTTCTGGGCTGCTTAACTACAGTGACTTCTTTTGGTGCATTGGCTTTTTCTCAAGCACCTGCATTGGCGGCTATTGGTCAAACGACGGCTCTAGGAGTGGTGTTGGCATTGATTCTGGCGCCGACCGTTGCAACGCTCATTTTGCCCTCGAGAGTTGCAATAAATTGAGCTCTGGAAAGAATGGCTGAGCGAATGAAGCGAAGAAGTTTTTTAGAAATTAGTTCTTGGGGAGGATGCGTCCTGCTCAGGAATCAGGCTTTTTTCTTGCCTCCTTTCAGCGCGGCTTTGCTGGCTGCCTGTGGCAGTTCTTTTCGGAGGCCGGCCTACTCTGGCCCCCTAGTCGCACCCGAGACCATTCCCTTGGAGTTAGATTGGAAGCTACGCGTTCAGGTAGCGACCCAGAAAGAGAAGCGAACATTTCAGCTGCGCTTACGAAAGAAAGGGGACCGAATTGAGCTTGAAATTCGCAATTTCCTGTCAATGAAACTCGTGAAGCTGGTCCAAGAAGGGTCGCAGGTTGATGAAGACTGGCAGCTCAAGGCGCAGCTGCCAATTGCTCCTCTGACTTTCTTGATCGACCTTCATCGTATTTTTTTCTTTGGCCAAGTCGGCTTCCCGACTCCTCCAGGTGTTGAGGCGAGGACCTCTGAAAAGTCTCCAGGGAAGCATTCCCAGCTTGTCCTTGCTCGAGCCAGCAAGAGCGCTTTGCAACAGCTGGAGGAGGGACAACGAAGGATATTGCTCCGCTTTCAACAAGAGACCGTCGAAGACACCTACGATGACCATGGGTCCTTAAAAGAGAGGAAGGTGATACGTCCAGGCATAAGGCCGATTCATATTGAATACCCAGCGAGTTATTCTTACGGGCAGCCTCAGGGCGTGATCGTTTTTCAGAACCGCTCTTATGGCTACGAATTGAGAGTGCGCAAAATGAAAAGCTCGAGCTGAGCTTTGACTCCGCTGGGCGGGCTCAGCTTTTCTTTCTCCGTCGAGAGGTCATTAAGTAGGAAAAGAGACCGACGATGGCGCCTCCGCTCAAGAGGGCAGCGAGAACTTGAGCCCAAGCAGCGATATTCGTAATTTTATGAAGTAAACTCCGATGGGCATCATTGGAGTAGGGAATTTGTCCCGTAAATACTGCAGCGTGGTGCAATGCCTCGGCGGCAAAATTACCCTCGGGGAGTGTTTGATGGCAGCCGACGCAGGTGGAGCGCCGATCCATTTTTTCTCTTTGTTCGGCACTCAGCGGGCCCGAACCCAGGAAGTGGTGTCCAACGGTTTGCAATTGTTCGCCATCTTTTGTGACGATCGCGGACCAGTCTCTTTTGAGACCCTCAACGGCTTCAATTTGAGTGCGGGCGCCTTGGGGTAAGATCCGACCGTCAGCTGTTGTCAAATCGACGACTCGTTTTTGATTCCACGGCGGCACCAGGGATTCTCCACCAATTCCATAGCCCAGGGCCTTTTGGGAAGCATGGCATGATTCGCAGCTACGAGACTTTCCTACCGTATGGGGCTGCACGGGACTCATATCACTTCCGAGCTGGCCCGTCGCCGAGCCTTCTGCTCCAGGTGTTGCTTTGAATATTTTATTTTGAGTAACGGTTTGGCCTTGTTGATCAATAATTGTCACGCTTGTTTGGCAGCCGGGAATCAGGGGCGTCACTCGGCCCTCACCATTCACTCCCAATACGGGGTTTTCAAATCGTAGATAAGAGCGTGTCTCTTGTACGCTTCCAGGGATTTCTAAGGCCGGGTCCTGGGGCTCCCCTTTTTCTGCAGCATGTTCGGCCTCCAAGTGACGATGTCCTCCCATCACCCAATCAAAAGAGGCCTTTTCCTCGCTGTAGTCGATCTTAATATGGCAGCCGTAGCATTGGGGGGCCCAACTAGAGTGGCAGGTGTAGCACTCCATCGTGTCGATATGGCTCGAAACATTCACCATTGCGGTGAGGGCATCTGGCGAGAGCTTCTTCTCCAGCAATTTTTTCCTCAGGGGCTCGAGGGTGAGGTCTTTGCCTGCGGCCGTATGCACAATCACTTGTTGACCTCGACGCTCGATATCGGGCATGGGATTGCCGCGAGCACTTAAGAGGAACTCTCTCGGTGGCTGCTGGGCTTTTTCCTTCTTCGCAAAGGCTGCACCTGGGGGTTCTGCGAGCCCTCTTTGGTCTTGAGATACTTTCGTGCTGATACCACGAGCCGGTCCTTGCTTGGCTCCTTTTGCGTTCTCATCGCCCCAGCCGAGCGGTAGCTCCCAAGGGTAGGCTTGGGGCGTACCGTGGCAATCCGTACATTCAATTTCTACCGCTGCTAAGTTTGCCGCTGCCAAAAAGCGGTCGCCATGAACATCGACTGACGTATGACAGTCCTGGCAGAGCATGCCCTTTTGGTAGTGAATATCCTTCTCCATGGAGAGGTAATGTTTGGAGTGGAGCCCAAGTTGTCCTCCCCCGCCCTCCGTATAGGGAGAGCCATAAGCACTTTCCATGAGTCCTTGATAGGAGACACCAATGCGCTTACCTCGGTTGTGGCATGTGGAGCACGTTTCTACCGGGATGCCGCGATAACTTTGCTCATGAATGGTCACCGTTGCTTGGCGCGTTCCCTGCAGACTATGCACAAGAGCATGACCAGGCTCATCTTTCGGGATGGTCAGGTCATTGCCCTCATAGAGCCCCTCATTGCTATAGGGAACGTGGCAGGCCGAGCAGCCCATCCCGCGAAAATCTCCGCGCTTCTTCCGGCCTTTTACCCCTAAATGACATCGTTGGCATTCCGCCCGAAGGTAGGTGAACGCGGCTTGCTCGGGGTGTTCTGATATCTGAGCGAGGGCGTCTCCCTGGGGAGCGGCAGGCAAGGTTTCGTGAGAATTCACGTAGAGCTGCGGGTGAGCGGCAGACTTTTCACTCATGTAGTGCTGATAAGCTTCACTGCCAAGGCGCGCCTGAGGATCTTCAGGGTTGGTGTAGTCGTAGTTGCCCCAGCGATGCTCATAGCCCTCCAAGGCCCCAAAGCCCCAGGCGGTGCCCTGGATCTTGCCGGCCTCGGTCATCATCAAGCTGCTCCACTGCGCTTGAACGAGGTTCAGGTGGCAGGGACCGCAGCTATGCTCGTTGATCCAAGGAGAACTAGGATCTGAGTAGAAATCCTGAGGCCCGTGCTGCTTGGGGTCTGAGGAGCGGAATTCGACTGGCGCTCCCTGGTGGGCGGCGGCCGCGGTTTTGGCCCGGGGCTGCCCACCATGACACGGCACACAGCCGTCGGGATCGCCAACGGCGACTCCGCGAGCGAGGATTTCTTTCATCATCGGCGAGTCGAGGCTTCTGATTTTTTCGATGCCGCCATGACAGCTTGATTGCGTGCAGCCTTGGCCGGACCAAGACGACAAGGGAGACGTCCGGGCCGTCTCCGTTTGTCCTGGGCCGCTTTCATCCAGCTGAGGTTCAACCTTGCCCGGGGAGGAGAGCTCTTGATGCTCCGCGTGAGGTGTTCGGTCGGATGCTTCGGCGAAGGGCGCAGACGAAAGACCGGCGAGGGCCCCAGCCGCCAGTAGGGCCGCTGTGAGGAGATGAGTCTGATGAAAGCGCACGGGAGGCTGTAGCATTCTTCGGCAGGGCTTTGAAAGCCGAATCCGTGCTCTCTCAGGTAGGCCCGTGTGTCTAAACGTAGCCAAATTTCACCACAGATATGAAAATTTCTCCTTTCGGGAAATCACTTTGTAGTTTTTCTCTCTGGTGGGCACAGGTTTTCACCGGGAGCGGTAAAAACCTGACATGCTGTCACGATGGTATGTTCGAGGTGGCGTGTTCGAAGAGCTGAATTGAGCTGGTTGGTGACGAGCATGGCGATGGGCTGGTTTGTCTCTGGATGTGGAGCTGAGGGCGAAGGCACCGCCTCTGCCACCGGTCTCAACGAGACGCCAACTCCGCCCGGCTCCGAGGGAGCACAGACCGGGCTTCTTGATGGCCTTGGCGTTGATGATAGCCTCGGCACGCAAGAGGGCGGAAAAGGGCCTGGCGTCTGTGGCGACGGGATTCGATCGCAAGACGAAGCCTGTGATGACCGTAATCAGGCGTCCGGCGATGGCTGTCGCGAAGACTGTGCTGCTGTCGAGTCAGGGTTCATCTGCCGCGCGGCGGGTGAAGACTGTGTTCCTTTTTCGCGATGCGGTGATGGCGTCGTGGGGGCCTCGGAGCAATGCGATGATGACAATAAAGATGATGGCGATGGTTGTTCGGCCCAGTGTCAATTTGAACTAGGTTTTCGTTGCGAGGGTGAGCCGAGCGCCTGCGAGCCGACGACCTGTGGTGATGGCCAGCGTGAAGGGGCAGAAACCTGTGACGATGGCAACATCTTGCCTTTTGACGGCTGCAATCAGCTTTGCCAACGAGAGCCTGCGTGCGTGGCTGAGGAGGGCTGCTCTTCGGCCTGCGGTGATGGGATATTGATCCGGTTTAAAGATGGTCAGCCTTTTGAAGCCTGTGATGATGGCAATGAATTAGATGGCGATGGCTGTTCTTCTGATTGTCAGGTTGAGCCAGGGTTTTCTTGTGAGCAAAATACCCAACAAGAAAAAATCGACGGTACCCCTGTGATTCGTCTCGCGGCGATTTTTCGCGACTTCAGTACCGACCATCCTGATTTCTTTGCACGTCAAACCAGCACCTGCAGCTCTCAGCAGGGACTGGTTGAAGACCTACTTTCGGCAGACAATCAGCTGATTCGTTCTAGTTCTGCGAGTAGCGGCTGCATGGCGTCGGATGCGTCGTTTCAGCAGTGGTACAATCAAGATACATCTGCATCGCCGGTCAACAGCACTCACCGTGGCGAATTAGTTCTTTTTCAGTCAGCGACGGGAACTTATGTGAATCGAGCCGACAATCAGGGCACAAGGTACAATGGCGCCGACGGGAATCCTAAGTTTTTCCCCCTCGATGGTCTTCCTCTTTGCGCTGACGGGGCGTCGGAGGATTGTCGTATTTCGGCTCAACTGTTTCCGGCGGCTATTCCGCCTAATGACCCTTATGGCGGCAATTGGGGACAGACCTCCGGGCAGCATAACTTTCATTTTACCACAGAGGTCGCCTACTGGTTTACTTATGATGCTGCCGCGACAGCCACCTTGGAGTTCATAGGAGATGATGATGTCTGGGTGTTTGTGAACGGACACTTAGCTCTTGATTTGGGCGGGACCCATATCCCTCAATCCGGCTCCGTCACGATCAACTCCTTGGAGGCATCGAGGTTCGATTTACAGGACGGGAACGTCTATGAGATTCGTGTTTTTCAAGCGGAGCGCCATGAAGTTGGCTCGACGTTCAAATTAACTCTTTCTGGTTTTGATTCTTCTCGGAGTATTTGTTCTTCGCAATGTGGCGATGGCATCGTTGCCGGTGAAGAAGAATGCGATAGCGGCAGCGAGGGCAATCAAGGTGGATACAACCAATGCCAGGAAGACTGTTCTCTGGGGGGATTTTGCGGAGATGGAGTCAAGCAAGACGACGAAGAATGCGATGATGCCGATCCAGCGGCTCCGGCTGGCTGCGCTGGCTGTCGTATTTTGGTCGTCAGGTGAGAGACCTGAGCCAGCGTTCAAGGCGCTGGCGGCTCGGGTGAGCTATGTCTTTGGTTTGGCTCTCCTTCTTGAGGTGTTCGAGGCGACGACGGTAGACTTGGGCCTCGCCGCCCAGGTCATCCCAGAGGCGACGTTCTTCCTCCAGGGTGAGCTCTCTGAATTGTCCAGGTTGTAGCTGACCAAGTTCAAGCTGAGCGATCTTCTTGCGATGAAGGTGCTGTAGATGGAGGCCGGCAAAGTGGCACATTTTGCGAATTTGTCGGTTCATGCCAGAAAATAGGGTCAGGGAGATTTCTGAATAAGCGTCTCCTCCTGTCAGCCATTCCGCTCGAGAAGCTCGGGCAATGCCTTGGCGAATGGGTACGCCCTTTTCAAATCGCTCGAGCCAAGGCGTGACTTGCTCTTGAGGAGCATCCAGCCAAAGCCAGTATTCCTTTCCTACTTTTTTCTCGGGGCGTAAGATCGAGGAAGAAAGGTCGCCATCGGTTGTGAGCAGTAAGAGACCCGTCGTTGCACGATCGAGGCGACCGATTGGAAAGGTTCCTGGAGCCATTTCTTTGGTGTAGTAGCTGAGGTCATGCTTGCCCCGAGGGTCAGCTAAGGTCGAAGTGACGCCTGGCGGTTTATTGAGCAAATAGGTTGAATGAGACGCTCGGGGCCTAAGCGGAGCACCTTCAAAAAAGACAATATCAGAAGGTAAGACGAACGCGCTCGGATCTGTTTCGGGAATACGCCTGGCGTCTGACTCAACCATTTCTTGGCGAGAAACCAGTCCCTGGAGAATTGCCTTTCGGGCTTCTTGGAGAGAAAATCGGCCGGAATCTCGCAAGTACTTATCGAGCCGCCGTGGGAGGTCTCCCCGTTTCATCAGCTCTTTTTATCCATGGGCTCTTCGTTCAGGATGAGAAGTCGATTGAGGAGCGTTACTTCTCAATCCTCCTGTGATTCGCTTTGAAAGCGATCACGAGCAAACTCAAAAGCGCCGAGGGCGACAGCATCGTCGCCTAATTGAGCTAACTCGATGCTTGTATCTTCGAAAGAGCGATGGGGAAAGGTGTGAGCCTTGGCATTCTTTTGAATGACTTCGAGCAGCTCTTCGCCCAGGGCATCGCAGACTCCACCGCCCAAGACAATAGTATGAGGCGCGAGCATGGTAATCAGGTTGCCTGCGGCAATGCCCAGGTAGCGGGCTGCTTCCATTAAGGTTTCCCGAACGACGACATCACCTTCGTCCCAGCAGCGCTTGAGAATTGACGAGCGCACGTTGTCTAGAGAGGCTCCCTCGAGCAAATCTGGAAGAATCGACTCTCGATTATCGAGTAAGATGGCCTTTCGAAAAGCATAACCCATGCCCCGCTTGGAAGCATAACCCTCAATACAGCCCCGCTATCCACAGCCC
>JAKVCH010000088.1 GCA_022447485.1 Polyangiaceae bacterium
CGCCAAAGTTTTCGCGAGAACTATCGTATAGAAACGGACTTTCATCCCCAAAACTGCTCACCTGACCATTCAGCTCATCATAAATGACCAATCCAGCATCCTTGTAGTCATCCGGCGAACATCTACCGTAGGAATTGGCATTCTCTCGATAGAGCAAGTAGTCGTCGCGAATCTGCAGCTGCATGCCGCACCCGCTCCCCATCCCTGCACCAGTCGCAGTTAACTCAAAGAAACCTTGCTCCCCCTCGGCGAGTAGGTGAACCACGCCCGTACTGCCTCCGTAGGTGGAAACAAATTCTTGAGTGATTTGGGCGGCATCAGGACGCACCGTCACTTCTGAATCAGTGAATTCATCGAAGTTCGCATCTATGCCCCACTCGCCACCCACCGAGTAAACCGTCGACCAAACTTCCAACCTCTGCCCTGGACCGACAATGGAGAGCGTCGACGGACCATTCTGCTGAGCATCAACCACGTAGAGAGTGTCTCCCTGAGCACCCAGGGCTAACCAGGACTCACTCTCTTCGTTCAGTGGACCTGCACCGAGCGCAGCTGCACAGGAAAGAAGATAATCGACCTCTGGCTGGAAAAGAGAGCCATCGGGAAATTCGCGGTCGAGGCTAAAGTCGAGCTCCGCGTAGGCCTCGTAATTGATACCGTCGAGTAGCCTTGACTCCGTCGCTGTAGCGTCGAGGCAGGGAATGTACCTTTTCTCTCCTGGAGCGCCCATCAACTCAAAGAGTCGTTGGTCGACTTGAGCAAGCGTGTTCTGAAAAGCAGTTGGCCCAGCCGTGAAAAACCGTTGTTTGACTTCTTGAATCGCCCGACAGCTCTCGGAGATAGGCCCTTCTGATTCACATCCACCGGCAGCTGCGCCACCTGCGCCGCCTTGGCCCTGTTCGTCTCGTCGAGTCTCTCGCAGAGCAAGGGGAATCTGCTCACCTGCCAATGCCGCAAGCGATTGGACTTGAAAGACGGGAAGCTGCAGCGCGGACTGGCTTGGTGCCAAAGGACCTCGAGTATTTCCAGCTCGGGATGGTGTGCTCTTCGTGCCCGGAGTTTCCTGGCCTTCGCTTTGCTCTTCGTTGGAATCAACAATCTCGCTACAAGCAAAAGCCAGAATCACCAATAAAATAAAACCGCTCCGACCATAGTGAGAGCTCAAGTCTTGATCCGTCTTCTTCATTCTTCCCCCCTTCAGTTCTTCAGTCGGACAAAAAGAAAGAGGAGGAGAAGAGAGTCCTTTACCCCCGATTTCTTATCGCCGCTGGCTGCGTTTTCTGAGCAGGGATGGGTACGGTCGCTGGGGTGAGTGAATAAGTGTCTTGAGCTCATTTTTTCAGAGAAATGACTCCTCTAAAAAATGACTATTGTTTCGGCAACTGTCTCTCACATCGGCTCCGAGATAAATATCTCGAAGCCTGTCATTAGCGGATATTAAGAATTCGACAGCCTCGACATTGGGCAGGAGCTCCCTCAGCAGACTCATCACACTCTTCGTCTTCTGACACAAATCCGTCGCCGCAAAACCCGTCCTCTAGGCGACAACCAGGACCACATTCGTTGTAACCGCCATCGTTCACGCCGTCGTCACATTCCTCACCGGCGGCAACGACCCCATCGCCGCACTGGCTGACACATTGCGAACGCGGCGTATCAAAGCCGCTCAGGCTTAGCCGAAAGGTTGAACCTGCGCCCATTCGTTCCGCATGAAATATCTTGATCTCGTAAACATTGCCGGGACTCATGCCGTATGCGGGCTCTGAGCCTTTGAGCAAGACACTGCCGCCCTCGATTGCGTGGGTGCCGCCCAGATCCAAAGCCAAACGACCATTCACGAAAACCCAAACGTCATCGTCTCCAGAAAATTGCAGGCGTGCATTCGTCGACTCTTCGAAAGCAAACCAATAGGCAACCTCGGAGCTAAACTTAAAATTATGTGGCCGCTTCTGATAACCAATCAGCATATTTTCATAGATCGTCGTACCATCGCTACCATAGCCACCAGAAAAACCGGCTTGAGCGGCACTGCCGCCCGTCCGAGCACCCTCAATTCCGTCAACAGGGAAGAAGAAAGGGGTACCTAAGAAAGGACCACACCAAGGACTCTTGCCGCACTTCCAATGGCCTCTCTGCTTGAGAAGCCACTTCTCACCATTGGCTCCCCAGCGGTTCGTAAAGACGCCATTGCCGTTATCGTAAAGCACTAACTCTGTTGCATGAGTCGTCGACTTCGCGGTGTCCTGGTACCAACTATTCAGCTGAGCAGTACAGAAGCGCCCGCCATTCGTTGGCACAGGCTTACCGTCCACCAGCTGGTTCTTCACCAAGCCCTTCACAACTCTCTTTGCGTCGCAGCCGCCATTCCCAGAAAAGCCGGGGCCGTTAGTGTCAAAATCTCGGTAAACGGCTGGCACCCTCAGCATACATTCACCGGCGGCACTCCGTTCACACTCGGGTGTCTTCGACTCACAGAGATATCCCTCCTCGATCTGACAGCTTGAGTTGCAGCCATCACCATCGAGAAGGTTGCCATCATCACATTCTTCGAGGTCACCCAGTAAAATACCGTCACCACAGTCCGAGGTACAGGCACCTGCAGAACAATCCGGCGCAAAGCGACAGTTGGGTGTGCAGCCCTCTTGCCCCGGCTCACACATTTCTGTGCCTTCAACAATGCCATCTCCGCAAGTCGTCGTCGTGCAAAGACCGGTCTCGTCGCATTGATAGCCATCCTCTAACTTGCAGAATTCATTGCAGCCATCGTCGGCATCCTTATTGCCGTCGTCGCATTGTTCAGGGAATTGGAGTTGAGCGTCACCACAGATCGCAAAGCGGTTACAGGCTGCGCCCGGTTCCGGGCAAATGAAGCCGGGATCAATGCCGAGGCAATTTTCGAAACATCCGGGACCATCCTTGCCCCCATCGTCGCAGACCTCGTCTTCATCCAACTGACCATCTCCGCAGTTCGGAGGAGCCTCACCATTTGCATCGTTGGAGCTTTGTCCTCCGGCGCCCAGTTCGAGATTGAGTCCTCCGCCGGGAGTGTTGGGAGAACTGCCCTCTGAGAGCTCCGGGGTCCCGACGGGCACACCATCGTCATTAAGCGGAATTCGCCCAGACGAACAAGCCGAAAGGGCAACGAATAGAGAGCCAAGAGCAAAGAAAGAGACGTATCGATTCATTGTAAAAGCACCTGAATCCCCCTCAATTAAGCTGGAATGAAATTTCTCAAATGCTCGCTTCATTCTGAGAAAGCAGCAAATTTCCGAGAAAAAAATCTAAAATTCGTTCATATCTACAATTGGACTTTAATCGCGGAATAAGATCGGACAGCGGACAGTTGTAACCTGCGGCTGGGAAAGAATGATCTGCCAGGGAGAAAGTGATGACGAGTCTACCGAGTGAGCACAGTGATAGCTCGAATGAGCCTAACTCAGATTGGTTTCAACTCTTCTCGAGCGGTTCCGCAGTCGGCTACAAGAAACGTGTTGGACGCCTCGACCTCTATTCCCGCGATGGCTACGCCTGGTCAGGAAAGAAGCAGGAGTACGAGCTAGCGGCTCGACAGTCCTCCCTGCGTCTGAATTCAGGTCAGCGCATCTTCCACGGCGACATTATTGCCTGGTCAGCTTCGTCGGATGATGAAGGTCAGCTACAGCTCGTCATCGTCGATGAAACAGGTGAGACGCACGTTGGCTCACAAAATTCCTCGCAGCTCGTCCGGGCTACCGAATTACAGCACGGGCAACGAAGGCCTACTGCCCAAAAGCGGGTCGGCTCAATCTTCATTCACCCTCACTACCGCCAGGTCTTCGACACTCCCCTCCATTCCTATCTCGAGAAAGACGTTCGCTTGGGTGGAACTCCGCTCCGCCTTGCTTTGGCCCTCAGCTTAGGAGTACTGCTGACTGCACTACTCCAGTTCTATTTGAATAGCGGAGTCGATCCCCTGATCTGCCTTGTTGGTGGATTCATCAGCACCCTCGTTGGCAGCATCCTGGAGGTGCGCATCTTCCAGGCTCACCTGAGCCGCTACTTTCTGCTCCAGGTAGCGCCTCGAGCGGCCCTCTACAATGGCGTCATTTTCTCAAGCGCTTACGCTCTGGCAGCATTGGCGACCGTCCCTGGACTTCCTCAGCAGCTGGGAGGACAAATTCTCGGTGCTCTGGCAGCGTTTATTTTCGGCTACTTGCTTAGCTTTGCCATCATTGCCATCGGTGGAAATATTGTTCAGCACTATCGAATCGGTAGCCCGTCGAATTAGGCAGGAACTCAAGAGCACAATCGACTCAACCCGTCAGCGAAAAAGCGCAGAAAAACACTCTCTCACCGACTTAACCCTCGACTATTTCTTTGGTGGGGGCTGCTGGCACCAACCGACCGAGCGCGAGGTAAAGAACGACACCACTCACGCAGAGTGCTCCTGCCACAATCGGCATCGCGCGGACAGAAGCCACCGTATTCTGGGCCGATAACAGACTCGTGATGAACAGTGCTAACCCATTCAGCGCCTTCACAATGAAGTTGTAGACCCCGAAGTACATGCTGGTTGACTTGAATTCACTCAGCTCTGCAGATCGGGCGATAGCTTCTCCTTCGAGCCCGAGGATAAATGCTGTGCCCGGACCGGCCAAAGCAAAGGCAATCATGGCCGTTGTCATCGCCGATCCAACGATTGCCTGTCCGAGAAAACCAGCTCCCATATAGGCCGCCCCAAGAGCAAAAGAAGCCAAAAGACTGGCCTTTTCCCACCCTACCCGCCGAGCAAATGATGGGACAAAGGGAAAGATAGCAAACGCCGCTAACAACATTGGCGTCATCAGAGAGGTGACATCTCCCTCATCACCGTGGAGCAAATCGACAGCAATGTACGCAGCGGAGGCTGTCATCACCGTGAACGACATTTGCGAACCAGCGAAGAGAATGATCACTCGAACGAAGCGTAGATCTTTCAATGATGCTCCTAGAGACTGAAAGAGAGGCGGCGCCTTCTTGACTTCGACCTGCTCAATCCCCCGGGGCGCTGCAAAGTAGGGTAAACACATCAACCCCGCTCCGAAGACCGCCAGAGCAACAGCTGTCCCCCAATAGCCCATACTTTGGACCATCTTCGGACTTGCAACAGCAGTGATTGCCGTTGCCAATAAGACACCGATGCCCAATGAATTACTCAAACGAGAGCGGGTCTTCTCGTCACCTTGAGAATAATCATCGACGAGAGACCAGTAGGGAATGGCGTACAATGTGTAGCCGACGAAAAAAAGAAACATACCACTCGCCATGAGGACCCAACGAAGTGTCATCGGCATGGCGTGATTCGGGGCAAAAATGAGTGCGAGGCTGAACGGTGGGATTAAAAAAGAAAACCACAATAGAGAACGCCGCTGCCGCCCTTTGGCTACCCAATGATCGCCCAAAGCACCAGCTATGGGATCACTCACCCCATCAAATATTCGAAATGCGAAAAACATCATTCCGACGATCGTGCCAACCAATAGCGCCCCAGTATCGGTGCCTTTCCCACTGTCTGAATAATAATTCAGCCACTGGAAGAAGTACCTGGCTAAAAGCATCACTCCCAGCTGTCCAGTGCCGTAGAGGGATACCTTTCGCCATGAGAGAACCGCTGATTGTTGCGTCATGGGCCGTTATTAACATGGTTCGAGCTCTAAGCCCTACCAGAAAGAGCTCACGGGATTCTTAGAGCCCAAAGCCTTCTTCGGAGCACGCCCGAACGAGAGAGCAGATGCCCGGCCCAAGACAGCCACCGGAGCCGAAGCGACAGGAGTCTTTCTCGCTTACGCGGTGTAGCGCTAAACGGAGTCTTCGAGAGTCTCCCTAGCTCAGCTCTTTAATTCAATCCCTGAGGAGTGAGCTCAAAAAACTCGTGGCTCAGGCCCATCTCGTTTTCCATGTGATGGAACTCATCGCTCTTCAACAGTGCCTGCAGTGCCGGGCGATCAAAGACATCGGCCGTAACCATTGCGGTTCGCTCATCGACCCTACCAACGACAGCATCTTTCATGAAATGAGCCTGTCGCTCCTTATCGCCGTCAAAAGCCTCTTTCCACTCTGCATACTTAGGTTCTTTCATATGCACGATAATCATTGTGTTCAGCATTCCGTCACTCCCTTCCCCGTTCGCAAGACCGGTGAACGGCCGAAGAACAAGGAACTTGAACCAATTATTGTCTCAGCCCAGGAAAAAGAAGCTCTTGGGGCCCAGCTAAGATTCTACGCCAGTCTATGCTTGCACGGCGCCATCATTTTCAGCATCGCCTGCACTCCAGAAGAGCGCTACCTAAGGACCCAAGTAGCGGGACGTGAGATTCTGCCAGTACACTTCATCCGACTGATGCTTCAGAAGCTCAGTATTGATCTCTTCTCTTAGCCAGCTGCCCGTGGGCAAAGCGATCCCATAATTTTGAGGATTAAAGACCACATCAAGAATCGTCACTTGCTCACTCAGCGCCCCCGTACGGTAATACTGTAGAATGGCGCGATCATGAACAAATGCATCCACCTCGCCCTTCGCGGCCGCTTCCAATCCCGCTTGCACCGAGGCGAACTCTCGCGGCCGAATACTCCTTTTCCGCAAATAACGTTCAGCAGATGAATTCGTCAGTGTGCCCACTTTCACGTGGGGCAAGTCCGCTGGTCCTTTCACGCGAGTTTCCAGGCTATTGACGGTAATTGAGGACGCAATACCCGCCGTAAAGAATGAGATAATAATAATCGCAGCAAACATCCAAATCAGTCCCAATACGCGACCTAACGCTGTCTTGGGAGCGGCATCCCCATAGCCCACGGTTGTCATGGTCACAGCCGACCACCAAAACCCATCCCAAATACCTTTTGGTCCTCGCGAGAAGTCACTCGCTGTCGCTCTTCGCTCCAATAACCAGATGCCAATCCCAATCACAAAAAGGACGCCGATCAATCCAGCTAGGTAGCCGAGAAATCGTGATGAGAACAAGGAACGAATGACAGTGAACACTGGGTTCGATTCTCCGGACGCTCCGACGGCAATACCGAGACCCGTATAGAAAAACGAATGAGTAAAATCGACTCGCTTCTCGCGCTCGGAAGTGACGCTAATCGCAGCTACGGCAGCATCGACGTCTCGATTTTCAGTAGCTCGAAGCAAACCTTCGATATCATATTCTTTTAACTCATACTTCAGACCCAGTTGATGGGCGAGATCTTTCCAAAGGTCGATACTAATGCCGCTCCACTCTCCCTCTTGATTACGAAATGAAAATGGTGGGGCCTCCTTTGTGGCAACAATTAACTGTCGCCGATGGGGCGTTTCTTTCGACAGTCGAGCTACGACTGGAATCTTCGCCTCGACCAGCGACTCTTTCTCTAGCGGACTAGGCTCCTGAAGCGCGACCTCATTGTCCGCGGCAGTCTCCTCAGCAGAGAGAGCCACCGGGCAATTCAGCGAAAGATAGCTACCGAACACAATGAGAAGCGATAGAAATCGAATGATTTTTTCCAACCCAGTCATAGATTCCACGTTAAACTACCCCAGCTCCCAGCTCAATTTAATCTACGTAGAATTCATCCAGTTGCCGGAAGTCGCCTCAGGAAAAGCCACCAGCGCCTCTCGCGACTCCTCAATCACTCGGCTCAGAAGTCGGCCAGCAGGGGCTCAAAGCCCTCCACTGGCTGATACTTCATGAAGTGGAGACCTCGCCCCACTCATCGGCTACCGGCAACTGAGGAGAATTGACTAACTCACCTCAGTCGTACTGCGCCTTTTGCTGAGTCAGCAAAGCTTCATCCTGCCCTCGAGCTAATGCCCCTGTTGCGAATAACAAACCAGTAGCAACAAGTAGGTAAACTGGCCGATAGCCGTAGACTTCGACCACAATACCAAGGCCAATCGCTGAGACCGCAAATCCACTATTAAACGCAGCCGCAAAGTATCCCATAAATCGATCCTTTGCACCTGGACGCACCAACTCTAAACCTCGCGCAGTGAGAGCCGGGTAAAGCAAGCCATGACTAATGCCTAAACCAATACCCAAAGGTAAAAGAAAAGCAGGCTCGAGCATGGACGTTGCTCCAAGAGATAGCGCATAAAAAAAGAGCGCAACGACAGCAACACGACGAGGTCCGAGAAAGTCAGCCACCCCTGCACAGAACAGACGAACTGATACTGCCGCGCCAACATAGCCGATAAAAAAGTCGCCCACTCTCTCTGCTCCAAGAGAAAGAGCAAAGGGCTGAGTGAATGTGAACATCACACCAATACCGGCGCCCATCATGCCTGACGCAAGAAAAACGGCGAAGAGAGAACCATGCTGGACCAAACTCGCGTCATCAGACTTGCATGGTCTATGACCCCTCGGGACATGGGCGATCAAGGGCAACGCGCAGAGACTCAACAGGCCTACCGCCACGAATGCAGGCCGAAAGCCCCAGAACTCAGCCAGAGGCTCCACCACCAGGGGCGCAAGGGCATTCGTGATCAACATCGAAAGGCCCAAAAAACCCAGATAGCGAGCCATTTTTGACTGCGGCATGATTTCGGCCGTCGCAGATAGTGTGACGTGAAAGACACATGTAAAGGCCAAGCCCTGCAAGATGCGTAGGGAAAGGAGCAAAGGCCCAACTTCCTGCACTTGAGAAAAGAGCAATGAGGCGCACGCTTCACAAGAAAACCCCACATAAGCCAAGGCCTGACGCCCCCAGCGAGCCGTCAATGCTCCCATGAAAGGAGCGCTCAAGGCAGCTGCTACCAAGCTCAGCGCGGCAACAGCACCAACTTCAGAGGGCGAAGCCCCGAGCTCGACAGTGAGGAATTTGGGTAAGAGCAAAAAGGCCGAGTAGGAGATGCCAAAAAGCACCTGCATCCCGAGGAGCAATTTGTACGCCCTTGGTTCGGGCAACGGTTGCTCTAAGGCTGAGCTCGACCCCTTCGTCTGATGTCTCTGAAAATCGTTGTGTTGGTCCATGGTACGTGCATCTTTTCTCGCTAGGAAAAGGCTACGGACCATCATCGACGACCCGTAACCAATGGTTCGGGTTCGTGGAATGATACGAGTCGTTGATTAACGACGCAGCTCGAAGCTGCACCCCAGCCTATTGGCGCGCAGGACGCACCAATTCGCTTTTCGCGATAGAGCTGGGGAAACTGCAAAACGAGTCATGATTCGAAAGGACTAATTGGAGAATTCAAATTTGTCAAAGAAAAATACGTCAATGCATCCACCCTGCCTCTGAAACCACCGTGTTTCTGAAACCACCCTGCATCGACGGAGCGAAATGATGAACGCCTCCGTCGATGCAATTTTCATAGGCCAATCAGCCCCTTCGTTTTCGACCTCAAGACACTACTGACACCAATGAGCATCGGAAATGGCACAGAAAGGCAGGGAAAAGTGTATTGCATTAGTCATTCAAGTCATCTCGACTCTGCGAGACTGAGCTAAGCATCGATGGATCTACGCAGACCGCTTTCGATGAGGTTCGAAAGACTTGATTGTTGGCTTTTACAATATTGACGCACTCACTATCTGTCTCGCAGCCATAGTAGACACACTCTCCAGCCTCGCACACATTCAGGGTGGGACACTCGCTATTTTCTTGGCATGGGGTTCGGCA
>JAKVCH010000089.1 GCA_022447485.1 Polyangiaceae bacterium
AAAGCGAGAAAAGCGTTCGTCAGGTCGTGCATCGGGTTGCCCATACAATTCGAGAGGCCGGGGAGAGCTTCGGAGGTTACTTCGCAACCAAGAAAGATGCGGAAGCCTTCGAGCACGAGCTGACATGGCTGCTCGTGAATCAGTACGGCGCATTTAACTCACCGGTGTGGTTCAACTGTGGCCTCTATGCCGAGTACGGCATCGAAGGTTCTGGTGGTAACTGGGCCTGGAACCCAGCAAACGATACCATTCAAGAAACCTCGAACGCTTACGAAAACCCCCAGTGCTCAGCCTGTTTTATTCAGAAGGTCGAAGACGACCTGATGGGTATCTATGAATTGGTCAAGCACGAAGCCCGACTCTTCAAGTACGGATCGGGAACAGGCTCAAACTTCAGTACAATTCGAGGCCGTCAAGAGATGCTATCTGGCGGTGGCACATCGAGCGGTCTCATGAGTTTTCTCGAGGTCTTCGATCGCGCGGCCGGCGCAACAAAGAGTGGTGGTACGACTCGCCGCGCGGCCAAGATGGTCTGTCTCGATATGGACCACCCTGAGATTGTCGACTTCATCGAATGGAAGAGCCGCGAAGAGAAGAAAGCTTTGGCTCTGATTGCCGGCGGCTATGAAAGTGACTTCAACGGTGAGGCTTACCGCACAGTCAGCGGTCAAAACTCAAATAACTCAGTTCGCGTCACCGATAAGTTCATGAAGTCCGCCATGTCTGGCGGCAATTGGGAAACAATTGCTCGTACAACGGGCGAGGTCGTCGATACAATGAACGCCTCTGAACTCTGGGATAAAGTGGCCATGGCCGCGTGGTCCTGCGCTGACCCCGGTGTTCAGTACGACTCGACGATCAACAAGTGGCATACCTGCCCTAATTCTGCGCCGATCAATGCTTCCAACCCTTGCTCGGAGTACATGTTCCTAGACGACACGGCCTGTAATCTCTCGTCTCTGAACCTGACGAAATTCCTCGACGAAGACGGTGAGTTTGACATTGAAGGGTATCGACGAGCTGTCGACATTTTCTTCACGGCTCAGGAAATACTTGTCGACTTTTCAAGTTATCCGACCCAAGGCATAGCGAGCAACTCGCACGACTACCGCCCCCTCGGTCTTGGTTATGCCAACCTAGGCTCACTCCTGATGCAATTAGGTATTCCCTATGACTCTGACGAGGGTCGAGCCATGGCAGGAGGATTGACCGCTATTCTCTGTGGTCGAGCATACGCCCAAAGCGCTCGCATGGCGGAGACGCGCGGCGCATTCCCCGGCTACGCAAAGAATCGCGAGCCAATGCTCAACGTCATGCAGATGCACCGCGACGCTGCCTACGAAATTAACCGGGACGACTGTCCAGCTGACCTTTGGAAGGCCGCTACACAAGACTGGGATAGCGCTCTTGAACTAGGCAAGGAGCATGGCTACCGGAACGCCCAGGCAACTGTTCTGGCTCCAACGGGAACAATCGGTCTCTTGATGGATTGTGATACCACCGGAGTTGAACCAGACTTTGCACTGGTGAAGTTTAAAAAACTCGCCGGCGGTGGGTACTTCAAGATTGTGAATCAGTCTGTTCCTGAAGCTCTCCGGCGTTTGGGGTATACAGAACTGCAGTCCAAGGAGATCGTTGCCTACGTTTCTGGAACCAACACTCTACTCGGCGCGCCGGAAATCAACCGAAAGTCACTGCAAGAGAAAGGGCTGAAAGATGATGAGCTGAAAAAGGTTGAGGATGCTCTCCCCGGGGTCTTCGATCTCTCCCTTGCCTTTGGCCCCTGGATCTTAGGCTCGGAATGTTATGAGCGCCTGGGCATCACCGCAGAGCTCATGGCAAAGCCTGGTTTCAACTTGTTGCAGCACCTCGGCTTCACGAGCAAGCAAATCAGCACAGCCAACGATGTCATCGTCGGCAGAATGACAATCGAGGGCGCACCGCACCTAGCGTTGGAGCATTACCCCATCTTCGATTGTGCCAACCGCTGCGGCAAGCATGGCAAGCGATTCCTCGCTCCGCGCTCCCATATTCACATGATGGCAGCCACTCAGCCTTTCCTTTCTGGTGCTATCTCAAAGACGGTCAATCTACCCAATGACGCAACCGTAGAAGAAGTCCGTGAAATCTACGAAGAGGGCTGGAAACTCGGTCTCAAGGCAGTAGCTCTTTACCGTGACGGCTGTAAGGCATCTCAGCCTCTATCAACAAGCGATGCCGACGACGAGGAAACGACAGAGGAGCAAGCCCCTGCTGTAGAAGAGCAATTAGCTCTTCCTCATGGTCAACGCGTTCGTATGCCCAAGAAACGACGTGGGTTTACTCAGGAAGCTCTCGTTGGCGGTCATAAGGTCTTTTGCGGACCGGAGAATACGACGATGGAACGCTCGGCGAAATATTCATCGATATGCATAAAGAGGGAGCTGCTTTCCGTAGCTTGATGAACTGCTTCGCGATGGCGGTTTCAGTGGGTCTTCAATATGGCGTACCCCTAGAAACCTATGTGGAACAATTCACCTTCACGCGCTTTGAACCCCATGGTCCAGTGGGTGGTCACCCGAATATCAAGTTTGCCACTTCAATTGTCGATTACCTCTTCCGCGTGCTCGGGGTCGAATATCTCCAGCGTTATGATTTTGCCCAGGTGAAACCAAGCGAAGAGGCGGCCACAATTGAAGACCCTGGCGCGAAGAAGCTCAGCGCCCCAGAGGAACCCACTCAAGTGCTGACATCTCCCACGGCAGCCTCTGCCGCGGCAGCCAATGAACCCGCTGCCCAGGGAGCTCTCGATGCACAACTAGAGGATATGATGGGTGACGCTCCCGTTTGCGATAACTGTGGACACATCACGGTTCGAAACGGTTCTTGCTATAAGTGCCTCAATTGCGGCAATTCGATGGGCTGTAGCTAAACTTACTAGCAGCGCATTCAACCTTGACGAAGAAAGAGGCACTCCTTCAGGGGTGCCTCTTTCTTTTTACAGCGTCATATCAAAACGACACGTGGTGAAATCCTCCCAGCGGAAGCGCGCTCGCCTGACCAGCATCGTTCCACTGCACACCGCGCCCCTTCTCAATATGCCCAATCACTTGAGCGCCACGGGGACGTCGACTTCTCGGGCCACTTGCCAGAAGACAAAAATCTTCACCACCCTGTAAAATCATATCATCGAACTCCCAGCCTTCCGCTTCGCATAAGTCGGCAAAGGCTGAGGGCGCAGCAGCGCGACGTAAGCTCGTTGCATCGACCACAACACAACAATCGCTGCCCCGTCCCAAATGGTGGAGATCTTTGGCGAGCCCATCTGAAACGTCCATGGCGGCTCGAGCTCTCCCAACCAGCGACCGACCACTGCGCACTAATGCCTGAGGGCAGCGAAATGATAATAGAGCCAGCTGCCGCAGAGCACTCAAGCGCCGTTTCTTAGAAAGCCTGCTCTCTCGTAATAATTTCTCTAGCGCTGCTTTTTTCTCTGACGCTGCACCGACCTTGGAGTTGATGCGACGGAAAGTCTGCGGTCTTTCGTCTACTAGCGAGTCCTTTTGAAGAAGGAAGAGTCCAGCTCGAGCTAAACCGACACAGCCAATCAGCCACAGCTCATCGCCCGCTCGCAAAGAAGTACGCCGCAGCAACGCCCCTTGTTTCGTCCAAGGCTGACCGACAACAGTCGTAACGATATCCAGGCTCCTGCCGCCCGTAATATTTCCACCAACGATAGGACAAGCTAGTTCAGCAGCGGCGAAGGCTTGCCCCTGCGCGAGGCGCTGAAATTGGCTCCGAGAAATGTCTCTGGGTAAGGTTATCTGAGTTAAAGCCGCTGTCGGGCGAGCCCCCATTGCGGCAAGATCACTCGCCGCCGCATGAAAAGCGCGACCCGCGAGTTCATCCGGAGAAAGCCATGGTCGACGATAATGTACTCCCTCAATTGCCGCATCAACGCTGATGACCTGAGAAATCCCAGGAGTCTTGAGAATCGCTGCGTCATCACCAATACCCAGTTCGACGCCGACCTGTCTTCCCTTTTTCGGAGAGAGATAGGCCGTCAAAATGGCGATAGCCTGCTCTTCATTCACCCCAATCACAATAAATGCCGCCTTAGGTAGTCGGTGGCTTCTTCAAAGGAACGGTCACAATGAAAACACTCCCCTGAGGATCATTATCTTCAATAGAAATCTTACCATCGTGGCCATCAACCAAACGCTGCACAATCGAAAGCCCTAAGCCTGTGCCACCCGCTTCCCGTGTCGAACTAGAATCTACTTGATAAAATGCATCAAAAACTCGTTTCTTTTCAGCATCGCTAATACCGATTCCGGTATCGGCTACAGAAAACTCAATCACCGAGCGTCGCACCGCACCCATCAAAACACTCCCGCCACCGCCCATGTCGGAAGCAGCCTCTTTTTTATGAACAGCACTGAGAGTGACTGAGCCGCCCTTTGGAGTAAACTTCAGAGCATTTTCCGTCAGGTTGATCAGCACCTGACGCATCCGCTCTGGGTCCGCCAACATCGGCGGCAAATCGGCCTCCGAAGCCGAAAGGAGATAAACGCCTTTCTTATGCGCCGTGGGGGTTAAAGTTGACACAACATCTTTCACAATTGCATCGCCTGTTGTGGCCACTTTATGAAGACTCATTGTGCCACTTTCCAACTTGGAAAGGTCTAGGAGACTTTTAATGAGTTCGAGGAGTTGCTCACCTTTTTCATGAATCGTTTCTACGAACTCCTTCTGTTCTTCTTGAACTTCCCCTGCGATACCTTCGAGAAGCATTTCACTGTAGCCGATGATCGAGGTCAAAGGCGTACGCAACTCATGAGAGACTGTTGCTAGAAAATTGCTTTTGAGGCGATCTAATTCTTTCAATCTTTCGTAGGCATCCTTTAGCTTCTGATTTCGCTCGGAAAGCTCACGAAAACTTTCACGCACAGAAGCCATATGCATATGACTCGCCATATGAGCCTTGAGGCCGCTGAAAAGAAGGAGTTCAAGCGTTGCTCTCAGATGTCTCTCTAACCGCCCGATGGCGAGACTCGATAAACTTGGAAGGTTTGCCCATTCTTGCGCAATACCTTCGCCAGCCAGTTCTTCCACCAAATCGAAAAGTGCCGCCGGTGGCTCATTCTGACTATCATCAGTATACGGACCTAATATAATTCGCCCCAAGGAGCGCCCCTCGTGTTCAATCAGAGAAGCCTGATAGAGAACACCAGGCACGCCCTCTATCAACACCGGTGCACCTGGGAGCGGCTCAGCACGACGAACCCCGGTGGCGACATCCTGGACGGCTCTTCTGCCAGCTTTCGCCTTCTCCAAGTAGCGATAAAGAGAAGGAACTCCTTGAGTATCAGCAAGAAGAGCGCCCGAACTCGAGTAGATGCGAACGGGTAACTCGAATAGGCTCTCGAAAGAACGGCACATCTCTCCAAGAGAGCCCTTATCGAGCAAGTCTTCGAGTTCAAATTTTTGCTCAATGGCGAGCTGGTCAAGACTCAAGGCTTCATCAGGAGTCATTCCCCCACCTCCCCAAGACTCGTCGCACCGACAGCATGAGCCAAGACGTCTTCAATTGATCCTTGAAAACCCAACTTCTCGGCGACGTTGGCAATGAAGGCTCGACCGTCGAAGCCAAACTTCTCCGATAGAGTGTGCTCTTTCTCTAGCCGTTTCCAGGTTTGGTAGAGCAGGGCTAAAAAAGTTTCGACGACACCGTCGCCCTGCGTGGCAATCGCCAGGTAGACGGGCTCACGCCCAGCTTGGGCCATCTCAGCGACTTCATCTTTCGGCCTTACGGCAGGTAAGTCACGTTTGTTGAATTGAATCACGAGAGGCATCTCTCCGAGCAACATCCCGTGCGCCTCTAAATTATCTCGTAAGTCGACGAAGGATTCGGCATTCGTCTCCGTTTCAGCAACCCGCGAGTCTGCAATAAATGCGACACCATCTGCTCCTTGAACGACTAAGCGTCGGGTCGAACTATGTATCACCTGGCCAGGGACCGTGAATACCTTCAGCCTTACTTTGAGTCCGCTGGCATCTTCAAAACTCAAAGGAAGAAGGTCGAAGAAAAGAGTCCTGTCGTCCCGCGTATCGAGAGTCATCAAGCGCCCCTTCGAGTCACCCGATGCCGCAGCATGGAGAGCCTGGAGGTTCGTCGTCTTACCGCTCAACGCTGGCCCATAATAGACCAACTTAATCGTCATCTCTTTTGTAGCAAAGTCGAGTTGCACACTCACTCCCAATTCTGCGCCAGCAGAAGGGCGCCCCAGAGTGTACTCAGGAGCACCCGATCAGGAAAGAGTGGGTTGCGAGGTTAGGAAGCGAAATGCTGCCAGCGAGCTCGTGCAGCAGAGACTTCTGCTAAAATACGGGCTCGAGCTGGGCCACCGATCAAACCTCTTCGCTCAACGGCCTTCTCAGGATCCAATGCATCTTGCGCCTCTGGTTGAGCCAAGGTTGTATGGGCGGCAGCTAAGACTTCTGGAGTCAGCTCGCTGAGCTGCACAGCTCGCTCCTCTGCCTCGCGCACGAGGCCCCCAACGATATGATGTGCTTCTCGAAATGGCACACCTTGAAGCACAAGATAATCGGCCAAATCCGTGGCACAGACATGCCCTCGGTCCAGAGCCGCGCGCAAACGCTCATGTTGAAACGTGCAAGTTCCGAGGGCTCCAGTCAGGGCGCGCAAAGACTGAAGGGCATCTCGACATGCCTGGAAAATAGGTTCTTTATCCTCTTGCAGCTCTCGCCCGTAGCCAAAGCAAAGACTCTTTTCGAGAGTATAAAGCGCGGTGACATGTCCAATCAATCGAGCTGATTTACCTCGAATCAATTCCGCCACATCTGGGTTCTTTTTTTGCGGCATCATGCTCGAGCTTGTAGAAAAAGCATCGCTCAGGGTGAGAAAGCCAAATTCACTCGAGCTCCAAATCACAATTTCTTCGCAAATACGACTCAGGTGAACACCTAAGATGGCTAAGGCTGACGCCACCTCCATCAGAAAATCGCGCGATGCAGTTGCGTCGATAGAATTTCGCATAGGCCGCCCAAATTCCAATTCTTCGGCGACACCTTCTCGATCGAGAGGAAAACCACTACCAGCCACTGCTCCGGCACCCAAAGGTGACTCATTCAATCTAAGTCGCGCATCACGCAAACGCTCCGCATCACGGCAGAGCATCTCTTGCCAGGCCATCAAGTGGTGAGACAAACGACTCGGCTGAGCCCTCTGGAGATGAGTATAAGTCGGCATCAGCGCAGCGACTTCAGTCTCGGAGCGATCAAGCAAAACCCGACAAAGTTCTGCTATCGCCTCAATTATCGTATCGATGGAGCCACGACAGTAGAGCCTTAAATCAGTCGCGACCTGATCATTCCTTGAGCGACCTGTATGCAGCTTCCCGCCGACTGGACCGACAATCTCCGTGAGACGCGCCTCGATATTCATGTGGACATCTTCCCGGGCAGGGTCCCACTCAAACTTGCCGGCCTCAATTTCGCTTCGAACCTGCTCAAGCCCTTGAACGAGGGTGTCGGCATCCTCCCGTGAAATAACGCCCGCCCGTGCTAGACCTCGCGCGTGGGCCTGGGAGCCTCGAATATCTTCGCGATAGAGGGCAGAGTCGACATCAACGCTCGAATTGAGCTGCTGCATCGCTTCATCAATCGTATTAGGTAGGCGTCCGCCTCGGGCAACTGTCATAGGCCCGCTTATAACACTGCCGCAGAAGAACCAAGGGCGATCTTTACGGCAGAGGCTAAAGCACCGCTTTTTAGGGCCTCTGCACGCTGGAAAAAGCGGCGATAGTCACGTCCGGGAGCATGCCCGGGAGCTACGCGCAAAGAAAAGTCCGTCATGCGAGTGGTAGCAAAACGCGCTGCAGCAAAGCAGCCCTCTGGAACCATTGCTGCAACTTCAAGCTCCGAGAGAGGACGGACCTGATGATAGCCGGCAATCATTGCGCCGCCCAACTCTGGGGAAAGACTCTCGCCAAAGCACCAAGCCAAGAGGGTCACCATTAAATCGTAGACGTAGGGACCGAAACAGGCGCTTTCAAAATCCAGCAGAGCAGTCACTTGAGGTGAACGATCGGCTGGCAGAGGTGATTCGAGAAGGATGTTATCTTTAAATAAATCTCCATGAATCAATCCCTGGGGCAAAGAGTTCGCCTGGGCAGCTCTCCAATCAGCAACCTCTTTCAATAGCTCTCGAACCTCCTCCACGGCGGCTCGCAACTCGCTCCGCTCTGAGGCCCAAATAAGCGCAAGACGCTCCTCGATACCGGCTTGATCAAAGCGACCTGCGGGAATCTCGAGCCCCTGCAAATCGGCTTGATGCACTCGCGCCAAGGCTTCACCTACGGCATGAGCCTCCCTCGGGGTCACCATTTTTTGACAGATACTCTCACCACGGACCTGCTGGTAAATAGCGAAAGGTTTTCCCTCGACCGCGTCAAGCAAGCCGCCGTCTAATTTTCTTACGGGTAACGCAACCGGCACCCCGACGTGATTCAGACGCTCATTCAGCTCTAATTCAAAAAACGCGCCTGAGGGCCCTTGCTCTTCGTAAATTCTGGCAAAGTACCCTTGGCCATCCTCGGTCGAGAACAAAAAATTAGAATTGACGCTACCAGCTTCGAGCGCTCGTAACTCGTGCAATTGAAGCCCCCATTCTAGGAGTAATTGACGAGCTTTATCATGGGCGAGAGGTGTTAGGAGCGCCATGGGCGTCTTTACAGCTTCTCTCTGACCTTCCGGCAAGAAGAAAAAGTCATCAAAGCGCGATTCAGTGGCGAACTCTACGCAAAGTCCCCCTAGGGCGCAGCTCCGTCGGTGATCCAAGTCTCTATATCGGCCAATTCTTCTTCAGATAGGGTTCTTTCACCCTCGATGGGATCGAAAGGCATCGCTTTCCCGACAATCGATTCATCCCCAAGCAACTTGAGGAATAGGTAACTCGAAGTAGGGTCTCCAGGCTCGATCAACTGCCTCGCCTCGGGGTCAAATTTTCCTTTCGTACTCAACAGATTTTCCCGGACCCCATCCCCCACAAGCACGAGCCCACCTTCAGCACGCTCCCGAGAATGACAACCACCACAGTTGGCTTCAAGTAGAGGCTGTACGCGATCGGCCCAACCACTTCCCCGGCCCTCAACCGCTAGTTCATCAAGACGTTCTTCTTGTGCATAACTACAATTCACATAATCAATATCGGAGTCGAGATTCACTCCTTGGTCTGGATTCAACCCTTCAATGAAGCAGAACATAGCGAGCATCTCAGCCACGGAGAAAGGCGGATTAGCTAAAGGCATGCGACTACCAGGGACATTCACCCCCAACATATGGCCACGTAAGCGCCCCACTAAATAGCTTCGCTCAGGGTCTCCCGGCTCAATCAATGATAAGGGCCCGAAACTTTTCCCGTCTTCTCCAGGTCG
>JAKVCH010000009.1 GCA_022447485.1 Polyangiaceae bacterium
GCGTAGAATAATCAAGGGATGAAATGTCGTCGCTTTTGATTGAAGATAACTTTTGCCCTCGCGGGGCTGAGCAAGAGCATGAGAGAAAACCTGGTTGAAAGCTTATTCGAAGGGCGAGTCCCTTACGAAATTTACCATCCCTTTCCCGAGTTGGTCGAGCCGAGCGCTGGTCAGCTGCGGGGCTTGCGAGAGAACTTGCTTCAGGCAGAAAACCCAATCTCTGGTGTGGAGCTTTTGAAGCGCTGGGAGATCCTCTCCCGAGGCGAATATTGGGGGGCTCCTCTGCGCACCCGTCTCTGTGCTTTGCTCGGAGAGTGCAACCCTAGCGCTGCGCTATCTGCGGCCGTTCACTTTGCTTTGGGTCGTGATCTTGTCGAGAACTTTGGCACGAAAGCTCAAAAGCAGAATGTGGGGGGAAAGAACCCTCCCGTTTTTTCCTTTGCTTTGACGGAGTCGAGTCCTGGTAGTGATGTCAGTCAGATTCAAACCTTGGCTCGTCAAGAAGGTGATGATTTCGTTCTCTCGGGACAGAAAGACTGGGTCACCAACGGACTTTACGCCGGTTTTTTTATCATTGTTGCTCGGACCCAACCAATGCGTGCTGGCACGAAGCCGGGCTTGACGACCTTTCTGGTAGAAAGGCAACCGGGTATGCGCATCGAAAAACTCGACACAGCTGCTCTATCCCATGCAGGGGTGGCAAAAGTGAGTTTTGATGACTTGCGCATCCCTCGTAGCGCAATACTAGGAGACCTTGGAAAAGGGATGCGCGTGATTCGTGCTGGCCTGGCGGGAGCTCGGCTTCTTGTCAGTGCGGCAGCAGCGGGCGCGTGTCGCCGCGTCTACAATGATACGATTTCCTTTTTGGAAGAAAGGCGGGCGTTCGGCCGTCCTCTTGCCAACTTTCCTTCGGTACGAGCCGAAATTGCCAAGGTCTTGTCCGATGTTTTGGCTGTCGAGACCTTAGTCTTAGCAGCTGCGGGTGACCCACTTACCCGGCGAGAGTCATTTCTTGAGCGCGGCGTCGTGCGCCTCTTTGTGGCAGACGCAGCTGAGCGGGTATTCCACGGGGCGAGGGAATTGTATGGGGCCCGCGCATTTACTACTCAGGAGGGAGGCAAGCAGCCGAGAGTCAGCTGGGCCGATGCTCGGGCTCTGACATTGCTTGATGGTTCTGACTTCGCTTTACAGTCAGCTGTTGTTCTCGAAGGGACGGAGCCGTTCCGCAGGAAAATTGCCAGTTTGTCCTCGACGAGTGAGCAATTAGATCATCTTGACTTATTGGGGGCGCAGACTCTGGAACGAATGAGGGGAAAACTGCGTCGAGCTCTTTCCCCGCATATCCCCAAAATGCGCATGGACGAATTAGAGTCGTTCACGACTGCATTAGGAGAGCTTGTTCGAGATAAGTTGAAAAAGCATCGAGACTACTTTGTCGAGATGCATAACCTGCACCGGCGAATTCTCTGCATCACAACGGAATTAGCCGGCTGGTTAGCTCTCGCTTCCCGAGTGCGCACTGAAGCCGAAAAACATGGCGAAGTCGGAGCCCGTCGTATGCGTGAAGTCGCTGAGGTCTGGGTCACAGGTGCAGTTCTCAGAATTCGGTCGAGCATGGAGGCCCTCGACGAAAACCAAGACCCGACTCTTGACCGTATCGCCGTGCGTGCGATGGGCGACCGCAGTTATCCCTTTGAGGGTTAAGATTGAGTTGTAATAAGAAAGAATTACAGGCGCTGTGCTGCTTTTTCGTCTCGTCTTAATCCCCGGAGACGGCCCTTGGCGAGGGGGTGATCGTAGCGTATTTTTAACGCTGACTCGTAGGCGATGCGAGCCTCGTCCCAGTTTTTCTGTCGACGAGCATAGTCGCCTCGCACAATCATTGCCTCGGTATTCTTAGCATTGAGGCTTGTGGCTTGCTCTGCCCAGCTTAAGGCGTAGTTATCCAAGTCCTGCTTCATGAGGCTCATGGCAATGCCTGCGGCTGCTATGTCGCTTTTCTCGTTCAAGACAGCTGCGCGACGATACCAAAGCTCGGCCTTGGCAGGATTCCCCTCATGTAAGTATTGAGAAGCATCTTTTTGATAGCGTTTGGCAACGTAATTTCTTGTCTTGATGTCTTCGGGAGCGACGCCCAAAATCTTCAATAGAGAGTTTCGGGCGGCCTCGACCGCCCCTAATTGGTTCTGGATATCCATCTTCAGTTCATTGGTACGGCCTGAGTCTGGGCGTAGAGCTTCAGCCTTTTCTAACCACATCATCGCTTGCTTTGGCGCGTGTAATCGCAAATAGAAGCGAGCTAGGCTTTCAATCGCCTTGCTCTTCGAGTTTTGAGTTACTGCTTGGCAAAAGAATTGGTGAGCGGCATTGAGATCCCCCCGAACAAGTTCCGCCCGGGCTTCTCTCCACGAGAGCGAAGAAGCATCTCGGCCAAGTTTGAGCTCCTTGCCTTTTAGGATCTCCTCGCAGGTCGCGACTTTCGGAGCTTGGACCAAGAAGAGGTTTTTCGCCTCCTGTTCCAGCTTTTCGTCCGGTGCTTCGCCGAGAGGCTCTTCCTCTTCCAGATCGAGATTAAGGGCACCAGCTGCGCCTGGTGTTGCGGTGTCGGAGGGAGGACGATCGGAGTTGCTATCTCGACCTGGTGGGCCTGAGTTGGGGCCTTGTTCAGCCTTCTCTCCACTGGCGGACGGAGCGGCTTTTAAATTGCTCGAAATACCTGTTGGTGCCGGTGTCGAGGCGGATGGGGCGAGAGCTTGCGCCCACGGTGCAGGAAAGAGCCCACGCTGCCCCGCAAAGTGAATAGAAAAAGCGGCACAGGCGAGAGCGGCGCCAAGAGCTATCTTCAGGCTGAGCGGAGAGGTCTTCACCTCTTCCTTTTGCGGCGGGGGAGCATCGATTTGGATAGCGGATTCCGTGCTACCCGGTGGCTTTTCAGATAGAGGCGATAGAGACACCATACTACGTCGTGATGCACGAGGACCCACCAACGAAACGCTATCTCCGACGACTGTATTTTCATCGATATCAGCGTCGCTGAAGTCGTAAGGCAGATTTAGTTCTGGTTCGCCTGTTTGTTCTTGTGGCTCTTCGAACTCTGCTGGCTCCTCTTCTTTTTCAAGACTTTCTGAAAGTAATCCACCGACTTCTGCATGCTCTGGGAGAGTTTCGTCTGGCTCGGCGAGAGGTGGTGCTGCAGTATCAGAACCAATTGGTGGAGGGCTGAGGGTTTCAAGCTGTTCAAGAGCGTCAAGAGGATCTATTTCGGCGGTGCTTGGCGGTAGGGGAGGCGTCCCGGCTGTGCTAGGAAGTCGGGTCCTGGAGATCTGCGGCACCTGAGCCAGGAGCCGCGCTTCTTCGACTTTTAAAGAAGCTTCATCGAATAGTTCCGTGAATGGCGCCGTCACCAGAGCGCACTCTTTGAGACGAGCATCAGCGAAAAATAGCTGGAGCCAAACCGAGGCCCGTTCCTTTTCAGCCCGTGCGTCAACAAAAACAATCTGCGGACGCAGTTTGTGTAAGAGCGGCCAGCGAGTGCGCGCTGGATCCGGTGGTACCAAGTAAACTTCAGCGCCTTGTTTTCGGAAGACTTCAGCGAAGCGATCGGCTCGACTGACGTCATCATCAACAATGATGAAACGAGTGAGATCGGCGGGTAGAGCTCGCTGAGGGGACGGTTCTGCTCCCTGCTCAGAAATCGGAGTCCCTTTTGGAGGAAATGGAGCTTTTTTATCAGAATCGAATGGTGTCGTTTGGGGAGAGGCGTCGAGCTGAGGAGCTTGCTGGCTCTTGAGGGAGCTGTTGTTCCCTACACTCAAAAGAGCAGAGCCGGTGACCGCACGCTCCTTCATACTCGAGGGGGAACCCGTCTTTGCTTGCTTCCTTAGAAGTAATTCAAGCCTTGATGCGATTACCTTTTCAGGCATATCTTGAGCCATCAATGAGCTCATAATTTTTCGATTTAATTTGCGCAGTTGGGGTAAAGCTGCCCTATCGGCAATCACCGCAACTTGAAGTTGTCTCTCTGGCGTTCCCTCTAGCGCCGTAATTATTTCTTGGGCATGCTCGGCGGTCACGAGCACCAGTAGGTCCGGGTCAAGCTCATTGATTCGGCTTTCGAAGTTGCTGAACTCGGCCCACTCGACTCGATGATGGTTGGCGACGAGTTGTTGCTCAAGGGCGATAGCGGATCCGGTCTCAGGATTGTTCGCGGGCACGACGAGAAGGAAAGTTCCGGTCAACATAAGCCGCCAGTCTAGGCTGATGCGCGACAATAGTCACCGTAGACTCAATCAGGTGGCCGGTTTAGCCGAGACTATTCAGCAAGTAGCAACAATTGCTCAGAAATTGATAGATTGTCTTGCTGAATATCGTTTCTTCTTCCGGGAAGGCTATCGGCTCTCGATCTCTTGGTGAGCTTTGGTGATGAGACGTCGGTGAGTAAAAGGAAGGTTTTGGCTTTCCTCTTTCCACAAGGCAAAGTCCTTCGCTTTCTATCCCCTTCAGCCCTTTTGACGCCTTGAGTGAGAAGGAGCCGACTGATTGAGGCGCACTGTCTCTCTTCGCTCCTGACAAATGCTCAAGGACGGAGTTCCGGTCTCTCAGGAGGCAAGTACCTAGAATTAATTCAAATTTTATATGTTTCGCCAGACCCTGACTCCGATTCGACCAGGGCTGAATGTTGCTTGCCCAGCTCTTGATTTTATTTCCGAGAGCCCCCGGTTACGATTTATTTGTGCTTCGCTCTGCTCTGTCTCGCTTCATTTTTAGCTTCAGCTGGCTTGTGGTGATTCTTCTTTCTTTTCCGGATGAGGTCTCAGCATCCTCGGATCAAGAGCGAGCCGCCGCGCGCTCAGCCGCGAAGGATGGAATCCTTGCCTACCGGGCTGGTGATTACCCAGAGGCCCTTGAGTTATTGCAACGCGCCGAAAGTTTAGTGCACGCTCCGCCCCATTTGCTCTTCATTGCTCGCTGCCAAGCGCAGTTGGGAATGTTGGTGGAATCCCGCGAGACCTATCAGAGGGTGATAACGGAAAACTTAAGCGCAACTGCGCCGAAGGCTTTTCTTGATGCTCAGGTTCAAGCAAGTGCCGAATTGCCAGACTTGGAGGCTCGCTTAGGTCAATTGCGTCTCGAAGTTGTTGAGGAAGAGGGGCTAGAGAATCTATCTATTCTCCTTGATGGCGAACCCTATTCGTTATCCATGCTCGGTTTAGAGGTTCCCGTGAACCCTGGACAACATCGTTTAGTGATATCTGCTCAAGGAATGCTTTCCCAAGAGAAGCTGATCGAGGTGATGGAGGGAGAAGAGTTGATTGTGAGTGTGATTCTTAGGAACGATTCCGAATATCAGTCAGTGCCAGTGAACTCCCTGAGGGAGGAAGGCGCCAAGCAAGAGGGGTTTCGAGAAGAGCCAGACTTTCAGGAGCAGCAGAGCTTGAGAAAGCGACATCAAACCTGGGGTTGGGTCGCTGTGGGAAGCAGTGCTGCTTTGATCGGTAGCGGTGTTGCACTTGAATTAGTCGGCTTCAGTAAAAAAAATAGTACGGCCAATAATCCGGACCTTTGTGACTCTCAGAATCAATGTAACGAAGACGGGCTAGAAGCGATTCGTCAGGGAAAAACGACAGCCCTCGTCGGTGATATCCTCGTTGGCACTGGAGTTATAGCGGCGGGTGTTGGGACATGGCTGCTGCTATCGACGCCCAAGAAGCCGTCCCAGGTGGGAGTGCACCGCCTTCAGCCAGTGATTGGGAAGCGGGGGTTCTACTTGGGTGTAGATGGGCATTTCTAATGATGAGCAGCGCATCTGATTTGGTGTAGACTTGAATGACTAGGTACCTTTATTTTCAATCTTCACCGAACTGTCGAGGCCTCCTTTTCAGCGCTCTTATCTGGCCTGGCGGATTGCCTGGTTGCAGCTTGTTTGGTGGTTTCAACGACTACACGAAAGGGCCAGCGGGAGGCATGGGCGGTCTTGGGAGCTCTGGAGACACGTCAACGGGAGCAGAGAGCTCGATGGGAGGAGTCAACTCGTCTTCCGTCGGCGGGGGCTCTTCCTCTGGCGGTTCCGGAGGAGGCGTGGATGAGCCACAAGACCTGCCAGAGCCATTACTCGGTGATTGCGAAGGAATTGATGAACAGCCCTTTTCCGTTTTCTCGTTGAGTGACCTTGATGCAGCCCAAGGGTTTGATCTTGGGGTACCCGCTGCCATCGATAGTCGCCAGCAGTATGCTTTGGTTGGTGCGAGTAACGGAGCCTACTTAGCGACTCTCGTGCGGGGAGAGTCTGGGTATGGCGTAGCCGTGCGAGAACTACCTGAAACAGGTCCCCCCGGGGATATTTATATTTTGCCGGCTTCAGGTGGAGGCTCGATTGAAGTTGGACGTATGAAAGGCGGGAACCTCCAGTTATACGGGGCCTCAGATAATCGACTGACGCGTTGGGAGGTCGGTTTAGATGGTGGTGGCGCGCCGGTTTCGAACGAGGGTAGTTCTGCCTTAAGCGAGGTCTGCAATGTTGGTGATGGTTCCATACGGTTAGCGCGCTATGCTTTGGATGTTCGGAGTGATTCCTAGGACTTTGTGGAGGTTTGTGAACATCCCGCTCCGACCTGTCTTGACTCACTCATGGTGCCCGAATGTTCTGATTCTGGTGACCCTTGCGTTTCAGATGGCGATTGCTGCTCCGAAGGCAATTGCTTCGATGAGTGGCGACTTCACTTGAATGGCGCAGCCACGGTTGTTGCTACCGGGCCAGCTGGGCCAGCTGATGATGATCAAGACGAGACTTTGAACCTAAATCATTATGTGAAAGATGGAGAAGAACATCTGATCATCGGTGAATTCAATCCCGCAATGAGGGCCGGCACAGCGGCGGAGTTGGCGATGAGTTTCAACTTTTCTCTCAGAGATGAAGGTGAATCCTACCCTCTGGTGGCAGTTCCTGGAAAAGACGGAGGGGCGCTTCTTTTGGCTATTCATGCTCAGGGAGAGCTTTCGTTTTCTCAGAAGACGGTTGAAGTTGCTTTGGTGCGCCCTCCTTTTCACCAGCTAGGCGATGGCCCCCAGTCTTCCTTTCAGACGATTGAAAGCTTCACTGCTGTCGATGTGCTGCCAATGAGTCCGAGGGTAAGTCAAAGCTTTGTGACTCTCTCAGGCGTTGGAATTAGTCAAAGGTCCGTTGGGTTTTCTAGTTACACTCGTCAAGGCGCCTTGGCGGTACCAACCACGGTCGTCTATCGATCTGAGAGTGGTACAGTCGATCGAGCAGACGCGACTATCATCAACCCTGTGCTCTCTCAAACCTTGGTGACGTGGGTAGAAACAGAGGGCGGTACTTCTGAAATTAAAGGTATTCGTTATTCGTGCCAGCCAGCAGTCGTGGATTGAGACCAGGAACTCTTTCGCCGATTTTTGGTTCTTTCTCTTTGGCGCGTCGCTGATCCGGCTGAAGAGCTGAGGGAGCAGCAGGGTTTTTTTGCTGGAAGTTCTCAGGCTTCAAGAAGTGTTGTTGTCTCAATGGCGGCTTTTCTATGATCGAAGCTGAGGGAGGAAATGCCAGGTTGGCGTTCCGCTATGTCGATTTCAGATACGATTCTTGTGCTTGCTGCCTTGCTCACTTTGGCTCTTTTTGTAGCGGGGTTGACCAAGAAGCTACCTATTCCATTCACCGTTTTTTTGGTTGTGCTTGGCTTGGGTTTGCGTCAAGGGGCGGTCGTCGTGCCGCAGTTGAAAGTCTTCGCGTCCTTCTCTCTGACTCCCGAGTTGGTTTTCTTTGTCTTTCTTCCTGCACTGGTATTCGAGTCAGCTCTGAACCTTGATGCGAAACAGTTGCTGAAAGATGTTGCTCCGATCATGGCTCTTGCGGTACCGGCGCTTCTTTTATCAACAGGGGTGGTCGGGCTCGGGGTGTGGTGGGCTTTGGATATGCCACTCTCGGGGGCTTTGTTGTTCGGAGCTCTGATTTCTGCGACTGATCCAGTGGCCGTAGTGGCTCTATTTAAAGAGCTAGGCGTCCCCATTCGGCTGATGACTCTGGTTGAAGGAGAGTCTCTCTTTAACGACGCCACTGCGATTGTTCTTTTCCATTTACTTTTGGCTTTCGCTTTGGGTGGAGAGAGTACTGCGTCTATCGGTGTGGCCAGCGCCGCTGGGGAGTTTGTGCGAGTGTTTATCGGGGGAATATTCGTGGGGACCACTCTCGGATTCGGGTTGAGTGAATTGACACGTAGAGTGACGACTCAACCTGTCGCTATCGTGGTGATGTCGATTGTTTTAGCTTACGCAAGCTTTACGGTCGCTGAGCACGCTCTCCATGTTTCTGGGGTGATGGCAACGGTCGCTGCTGGTATTACCTTCGGGCTATTCAGCTTAACACGCATGGCTCCCGAGGTGATTCATTTCCTCAGAGAAGTCTGGGAAGTGCAGGCCTTTATCTGTAACGCTTTGCTCTTCTTGATGGTGGGTCTCTCGGTGAATTTACAGGATCTCGCTGACGCTATCGTTCCTATTATTGTATGTAGTTCATTGGTGATTACCGCGAGAGCTCTGAGCGTTTATTCATTAGTGCCTGTCGCTACAAGAATGTTTCGTTTGCCAAAGGTCGATTGGGGCGAACGGCATATTATGTGGTGGGGAGGTCTGAAAGGAGGCTTGGCCGTAGCGATAGTTCTTTCGATTCCCAATGAACTCGAGGGGAAGCAGTTTTATGTCACCATCACTCTCGGCGTTGTGCTGATGACCCTACTAGTGAATGCTCCCACGATTCGACCGCTGATACGCTTTTTGGGTATCGACCAGCTGACAGAGCACGAACGTCATGAGTTGCAAGGAGGCTGGCGACTTGTTCAAGGAGCCGCGACCCAGAGCTTCAGAAAGTTTGAGAGCAATGGCGTGCTCAGTACAGAGGGCTGCGTTAGTTTTCGTCGCTCTCTTGAGACAGCGTTCGAGGCGCAAACGACTGAGAGCTCGCTTCAGACTACTCCATCCTGGGCTTTTTTAGAGGCTCTCCGCGTTGAGCAAGAGGAACTAGATGAACTCTATCATCAGGGCTTTCTCGAGGAACTATCCTATCTTGATATGCGGGCTGACTTAGTGCGTCAGAGAGAACTCTGGCAGCTGGGTAAAAATGGTCTGATGCGGTCTCGAAAAGATCTTGTCTCGCGACTTGAGCTGAGATTGCTGAGTTTTTTTCGAGAATCGAATCTGATGGCTCCCTTGATAACTCGCTATCAGCGCTTTCGTCTGAGCCATCGTTTACAGCGTGCGTTGGCCGGTATTTTGACGGCTGAAGCTACGATTAGATTTCTCAACTCCGTCGATTATCGTGACGAATTAAGACGTCCAGTGTTGCAAGAATATCAGGAAAGAGTTCGTCGAAGAAGATCGACTGCCAAGGCAATTGAGAATAGTTTTGAGACATTTTATGTAGAATTTCAAAAGCGTTTTTTTCAGCGTTCAGCGTTGATTCATGCCCGTAATCAATTGCAGGCATCCTTGATGCACGGTGAAATTGGCGCGAAGGCATTCGCTGTGATTGATGGCGACATTGATCAAGCTTTGGGCGCCGTGAAAGAATTGCCTCTTGCCGTATCGAGTTGGACAGCGACTGAATTGATAGAAAGAGTGCCACTATTTGCCAATCTGCCTCCAGACGCAATGCTGAGGCTGGTACGCGCTTCCCATCAAGTTGTGTATTTAGAGGGTGATGTTGTGATTCAAAGTGGAGAACGAGGGAATGCTCTCTACTTAGTCCTGCAGGGGCTTGTCGCTGTCTTTAAGAAGCAGCTTGCGCTCGATGAAAAGATTGCTGAGCTAGGGGCGGGAGACTTCTTCGGCGAGAGTGCGTTATTGAGTAATGAGCCACGAAGCGCCACAGTTCAGGCCGTGACAGCGACCACTCTTTTGCGTTTGACGCGCAAAGACGTTCTTCGAGTTGCGGAGTCATTTCCTGATTTCAAAGAAGAGCTGGAGGGCGCTTGGGAGCGACGTTCTTGTACCGAATTCGTCAACGAAGAGTGAAGGGCTTAAGTCGGGCCAGATTCAGGATGGTGCTGTACTCAGGGGTAGGACTGAGGTGCTGGGCTTAGGGGGTCGCTTTTGACTTTCTAGACGCGAGAGAGCTTATTCAGGGCGATTCCCTCATGGAGTCCCTGAGGTGGTCGTTTTTAATTGGTGAAAGGGGACTGTGTGTCGTCATCTTCATTAAAGAACGGAAAAAAGCCTTCCTGGCGAGCTTCCCTGAGTCCACCGGTTTTCTTTACGTCTGCCGGTCTTTTAGTGAGCTTTCTCTTATTCGGAGTGTTTGCGCCGGAGCTCGCCGAGGAAACCTTCCCTCGACTCTTGGAGGTTGTGACCAAAAAATTCGGCTGGTTTTATGTGAGCTCGGTCACGGGTTTCATTCTACTGGCTCTTTGGTTGTTGTGGAGCCCCTATGCAAATTTGTGCCTCGGGCGTGATGATGAGGAACCAGAGTTTTCAAACTTCTCTTGGTTTTCGATGCTTTTTAGCGCAGGAATGGGAATTGGCCTCGTTTTTTATGGCGTAGCTGAGCCGGTTTTTCACTTTGTTCATCCACCTTACGGTGCTGGGAGCAGTGCCGCTTCAGCAGAGCTTGCTTTGCCAATGACATTCTTCCACTGGGGGATACACGCCTGGGCCATCTATGTGATTGTCGGCCTGGGAATAGCCTACTTTGCCTTTCGTCGAAATTTACCGCTGGCGTTGAGAAGCTGTTTCACGCCTCTATTAGGCGAGCAGGTGAACGGTTGGTGGGGACATTGTATTGATATCATTGCCGTGTTCGGCACGCTTTTCGGTTTAGCAACCTCATTAGGCTTGGGGGCCATGCAGGTGAATGCTGGTCTCGACCGACTTTTTGGCGTGCCCCAATCAACGAACTCACAGATTCTTTTGATTCTTTTTATTACTCTGGCGGCAACCATTTCGTTGGTGACAGGTGTCAAGAAAGGGATTCGCCGCCTCAGTGAGGTGAATCTGGTATTGGCTTTTTGCCTCTTGCTCTTTGTTTTTCTGAGCGGACCGACGCAATCAATTGTGACGTCTTTTGTCGAGAGTGTTGGCCGCTACGGACGGTTGATTGTCGAGCGCTCATTGATCGTGGAGGGGAGTTCAGAAAGTGAGGCGAGCTGGATGCGAAGCTGGACTCTTTTCTATTGGGGGTGGTGGATCTCGTGGGCGCCCTTCGTTGGTATGTTCATTGCCAGAATTTCTCGTGGGCGCACAATTAGAGAATTTATTCTAGGAGTACTTCTCGTTCCCACGACGGTAACGATGATCTGGTTTAGTGTCTTCGGTGAGACCGCTCTTTGGTTGGAACAAGAAGGAGGAGGCGGTATTTCTCAAGCCGTCACGAAAGATACGAGCACGGCGATCTATGTTGTGCTTTCGCGTTTGCCTTTGGGAGCCGTGACTAGCTTTTTAGCAGCGTTGGTCGTGGCAGTTTTTTTCGTAACCTCGAGTGATTCGGCTTCATTTGTTGTCGACATGTTGACCTCCGGAGGTCGCCTTGAGCCTCAGCGTTGGCAACGTATTTTTTGGGCAAGCGCAGAGGGCGCTACGGCAGCTGTTTTGCTCTACTCGGGAGGAAAGGAGGCTTTGAGTGCGCTTCAGGCTGCCGTGATAGCCATCGGTCTTCCTTTTTGTGCTGTGGCTGTCGCTCTGGCTGTGTGTTTGGTTGTGGCGTTGAGACGTGAAAAGCTACCGCAGGCAGTGAGTGAACGGGGACGGGTGAGTCCCGGGAAGCATGCTCTTTCTGCTGGGCCGAAGTTAGATGCTGCTAGTTCACCTCTTGAGCGTTCCGTTGAAGGGTCGCTGATGTCGCTCGAGGGTGGACGAGAGTCGGCTGTGCTGTTGGCAGGGCGACGTGACTTACTCAGCGATGAGCGAAAGATCGCTGCAACCCATCAATTGGAGGACCTTTCTGAGGTGAATAGAATCCTTGTGCCAGTGGACTTGTCGGAAGCATCCGCCCGGGCCGTGAGTATTGCGCTGGAGCTTTCGCGACGTCTTCACGCTGAAGTTGACCTTTTGCACGTTGCGCCAGCATTTGTCGATTACTTGCCGATGGACGACTGGATCTGGGGCGAAAGGCGCGGGGAGCGTGCCGTACATTCCGGGTTGGAAGAGGCTGCCCAGAATGCTCTAGATGAATTTCTGACAGATTTAAGCCCGCAGGAGCAGCAGGGTATTCGACGTTTAGTTCGTTCAGGCACACCGAGTCGTGGGATTCTGACCACCGCTGCGAGCGGCAAATATGAGCTGCTTGTACTTTCCAAGCAGGGGCAAAACGAGAGCCGTTCTCGCAGGATAGGTAGTGTTGCGGAAAGAGTTGTGCGCTACGCAGATTGCGGTGTTGTGGTCGTGCGCTAGCTGGGCTCTACATCCAGGCCTGCACCAAGCATCCAGGCCGGCACCAAGCATCCAGGCAGGCACCAAAAGGCTAATGACCCAGGGGCAGCCAAGCCGTATAGTAGAGACCTAGGTTAATGTTGAAGCGCATCTCCCACGTTGCATTCGGGTCGCCCTCGGCTAAGCCGTTTTCCCAGTCGCCGCCTATCCAGGGCTGGTTTTTTCCGGCGGCGAAGTCGCAGTAGGTGTAAATATACTTGGCCGAAAGTAACGCCCCAAAGACATTTTGAAATGTTGTGGCGCCCTCATCCTTCAACATCACTCCAAAGTCATCGTAGATTTGTATGGACTCGATGAGACCGAGGTTTAGGGCATAAGTGTAGGCCAGACCAGACTCGAGCAGCCAGAAGTCCCGCGCCACTCGATAAGCTGAGTCGTAAGCGCCCATCCATATCCCCTGATCTGGACCAGTTCCTGAGGGGGGGCTCCGTTCAATACGTGCACCTTCAAGGAGTAGCTCTAGATTTTGGATTCTTCCGCGGAGAAATATCGAACTCGCCCAACGCGTTCCATAGCGTTGAGAAGCTTCGTCGTAGATGCCTCCAAATTGCCCGCTCGCGCCGTAGAGAAGCGATGCTGTCTCGGTGCTCAGCGTTTGGCTGATTCGTAGGGCTCCTGCGTGTTGTTCTTTTAGGCTCGAAGCTTCTTGGATAACTATGCCATTGGCATCAACGATTTCTGGAACCTTGGAGAGGTCGTACGAATAGCGTGCGCTATCCAAGCTCCTACCTTGGTAATTGCCTTCATCGCTATGAAAGTAACCAAAGCGGATATCGAAATTTTCGGGAGTCCAGTGGAAGGCCACACCCATATCGCGATCATCTTCAAAGCCAGAGTAGTAGCCCAGATTAAAGAACCAACTATGGGAGGCGTACGGTAAAAGCCCAAAGGGCACGAGGGTGACGCCAACTTTGACGTTGAGATTTTCGTTGAATTGAATGCCCATCCAGCCCAACTTGAGATAATTGCCGAATGAACCGTAGAGGCGATACTCGGCAGCCGCGATGAGTCGATCGTAACGAAGCTCTGTATTGAGGCGGAAAGTGTCGAAGAGAAATTCTCCTCCGCGGCTTTGGTTGACGGTATCCCAGGTCTTGAGAGTGTAGTTGAATCGTAACGCGCCTCCTAAGCCGAGTTTCCTCTTTGACGTCGCAGGGTCGAAATCGGGCGCTGGTTCAGAGGTTTGGGGTTCTCCAGTGACTGACGTAGCTTCGTCCTCCTCTTGCTTTTGAGGAGGTGGTTTTTCCGGACTCTTTTTGAGCTCTGCACCAACAGCTGATCCTGATCCTGTGAAGACACCCAAAATGCAGAGTAAAAAAAGTATTCGAAGAACTTGTCTCTGCCACCCATGCAGCGACCGCTGCTTGTCAAAAACGAGCGAATCGCATGTAAGCACAGGGAGTGTCGGTCTTTCGTTCATCGGGCTAGCAGCCTTTAGGTTCCCCTCGTTTGAGTCTGGGGGGGCTTCTCAACGTCTTTGCCCTTGGTTGCTCCCTATTTGGCTACTGACCAACGCTTGCGTCAATCCTGGAGATGATTCAGCTCTAGGCAAGGCCTCGGACGCGCAAGACGTAGACTCCTCACCCAGGAAGGTCTCGGGGGATGATGTTATCGGCACTCTCTTCCCAACAAGCAGAGCCTCGTTGTCTGTTTGCCTCAGTTTTGATCGGCTTTCAGCCCCGTGAAACTCTTGGAATGGATCTGAGAAATAAATTTCTCTAGGCACGCAGACAGATATGGCCCATCCGCATCAAGCTGACGAGCTGTCCCAGGGTAATTGCTCGGGAGAGGTGCGAGAGGTCCAGCGCTTCTTCAAGACTGAGGCCGCCATCCAGGCGAGAGAGCAAGTAGGCCTGCTCCGGTGAGAGTTGACTGTGCGCAGGTGGGTCTTCGCTTAAAGCGAGCGTCGTCGACAGCGACCCTAGCTGTCGCGTGAAAACACGCTCCAAAAATGTGGCGTTTCGTTTTAGTAGTTCGGCGTGGGCCGGATCGCCACAGCCTTGGGCGATATCAAGAGCCGACTCTGCGCAGCTGACTGCTAAGGAGAGGTTGTTGAAGCTCATCTCTTGGCGAGACCGATCGACGAGCTCTTCGACAGCTGTCACCGGGTTTTTGGAGTGCCAAGAGGTCCTCCGCGTTTCTGAGCTACGTCTAGCTCGCGATCCGGTCCCCGAACGGCGAGAGCTATCGTGAGCTGGAACTTGCGTTTGAGGAAATTGAGGGTTCGAACCAATCGTGAGCTCCGTACACGCCTCTTCCAATACCTCGGCGAATTCCACGATCGTCATGAAGCGTTCCTCTGGATCTTTAGAAAGTGCCTTGGCGATTGCTTCGTCGACGCTTGGCGGTATCTCGCGGCGCAAGGTCGATGGAGCGGGAGGTATTTCTCGAATCACCTTTTGCAAGAGTTGCATCACGTCATTGGCTTCGAAGGGTACGCGCCCCGTGAGTAACTCGTAAAGAATCATCGCTAGGGCATATTGGTCGCCCCGCGCGTCGACTTGCGCTGTTTTCCCTGCCGCCTGCTCCGGTGGCATATAGTCAGGGGTTCCTAGAATATCGAATTCGCCTGTTAGCTTACGTCGAGGTGCTGCTCCAGGGGCAGCTCCTCCGGTCTTTTTGGATATTCCGAAATCGAGTAGCTTGACGAAAAGTTGGTCACCCGCATCGACGAGAAAAATATTCGCGGGTTTCAAATCCCGGTGGACAATCCCAGAGTGGTGAGCGGCCGCCAAAGCCGATGCTATCTGGATGGCAATTCTGAGAGCCGGCCCGATGCCCAAGGGGCGGTGTTTAGCGAGGGCTTCTTCCAGAGAGTTGCCTCGTAAAAGCTCCATCACCAGATAAGGCTGCCCTTGTTCTGTCGTGTTGAAGTCATGGACTTGAACAATATGCGGATGGTTCAGTTGGCTAATAATCTCGGCTTCGCGACTGAAGCGCTGAAGGGCGGCTTGCTCGTCGGCGAGGTGCTCCGCCATTACTTTTACTGCGACCGAGCGTTTCAACCGCAGATGCTCAGCTTCGAACACAGTTCCCATTCCGCCCTCATCGAGTCGTCGCAGCACGCGGTATGCGCCGCCTAAAATGGAGCCCACGAGATCGTCGACACGTGGAGCGGAAGAAGTGCTCATGGCATGGCAATGTAGCTTTACTAGCCGCTTTCGTCGAGCATCAACGGGAAAGCGGTGTCTTTTTGGTCAATTGCTTCAGTCTTATGAATTTTTGACCTTGGGGCCGGAAAGTGCCTGTTCGTTGCAGACTGAGCGTAAACCTTCGGAATTGTGGTGATGTTCTGCTTGCCTTGCGCTTTCAAGATGCTGAGAACTGCTGAGCGAAGTGAGCCAAACTGACGAAATCACTAGAGGATCCTTTGGGTCTCACTAGGGGGCGTGGAGATTAGTTGGTGACAGCGCTGAATTGATCTGAGACCCTGACTTTCGATGAGACTCACCGCGTGCAAGATTCTTAGACAGCCCTCGTCGTTCCGTGTTCTTTCTTCCTTGGGAGCTTTGGGAGCTGTTCTGCTCTCGACTTTGGTGGCCGGCGCCGCCGAGGAGCCGAGCACACCTGAGAAAAAACCGGCCGTTGCTGTCGCTGCAGAGAAGCAGGAATCGGCCGTTACAGTTGCGGGAGATAAGCCAGAACTCGCCCAGGTACCAGCGGAAGAGAAGCCGGCAGAGCAGGAATCGGCGGCATTACCTCAGGCTGGCCCGGCTTCGCCAGAGAGTAAAATGCTCGCCGGAAGCCCGGTCGAGAAGAATCAAGTTCCTCCCTATGCTGGCAAGCGTGCAGAGCCCCAGACGGATCCAGGGAATCATCGTGCGCGATTTGCGACCGAGCCCTGGTTGACTCGATTTCGTCCCCAAAGAAATACCTGGGAGTTTGGAGGCTTTCTGGGAGCGATGTTTCCCTCGAAAAATCATAATATCAAAGTCAATACTCTGGAGCAGGAGGAGTATCGAACTGGAGTCGCCTTAGGGGCGCGATTTGCTTACTTTCCTCTCAGTTTTTTCGGTACCGAGGCAGAAGGGATGAGCTCTTGGAACGCCACGAAAGTAACCGATAAGAGTGCTTTGATCTATTCGTTCCGAGCTAGCGCTATTTTCCAAGTACCACTCTATTCAATCGTACCCTTCGCTGTGATTGGCGGCGGCACAATCGGCGCATTCAGTGAGTCGATGGGCCACGACCGCGATGGGCTTTTCCATTGGGGAGTTGGGGTGAAGGGCGCCGTTTCACGTTATATTTCCTTACGTCTCGACTTCCGAGATGATTTGCATCCCCAGTACTGGGAAGTCGGTGAGGAACAGCCGCCTGCGACCCATTCTTTTGAACTTCTCTTTGGCACCACGATCACTCTTGGCCGTCGTCCACCACCCGCTCCAGTAGACTCAGACTACGACGGTTTAAGTGATCGTGACGATGTCTGCCCTCACGTGGGCGCCCTCACTCTGGATGGCTGCCCTTCAGATCGCGATGCAGATGGCATTAATGATGCTCTTGATGATTGTCCCACCGAACCTGGGGACGGAGCGAATGGTTGTCCTAACCGCGATGCTGATGAAGACGGAGTGATTGTTCCGTGCGATCTATGTCCTACGAAAAAAGGTGTGGCACCAGATGGTTGTCCCGTGGAAGATGTTGATGGGGACGGCCTATTGCCGCCTGCAGATGCCTGCCCGCAGGAAGCAGAGGATCGAAACGGGTTTGAAGATGACGATGGTTGTCCTGATACGATGCCTGATGAGATTAAGAGCGTCACCGGCATTCTTGACTCAGTCAGCTTTGAGCCAGAAACCGCCACCCTGTTGCCCTCATCTGCTGCTGAACTCGATCAACTCGCCGGGATCCTGTTGAAATATAAAACCCTTCGCATTGAGGTCTCAGGGCATATGTCGAATGAAGGCGATGCCTCAAAGAACCAGGACTTGAGCCAAAAGCGAGCAGAAACCGTGAAAGCCGACTTGGTCAGCAAGGGAATTGATGGCTCGAGAGTGCAGGCGCGGGGGGCTGGTAGCAAGGAGCCGATAGGTGATAATCAGCTTGAAGCAGGGCGTGAAAAAAATCAGCGCTTAGAGGTTCGAGTTCTTTCAGCAGATTGATGCCTTGGTTCGACCCGTTGAAAGCCCGGTGGCAGAGGGTCGCAGGGTTGGGATGTGCTAAGGTACGATTATCATGTTTGAGCAAATTCTAGCGCCCAGGACAGGGAGCATTTTCTATCTCTTCAAAGCGAAGATAGAATCGTTGTTCCTACCGAGCAATGTTGGAAAGAGCTGGGCGATTGCTGCTCTATTGACTCTGAGTCTTTTTCTCACCGCTTGCGGCACACGGGTAAGCGTTCGCACTGCGTTCGATTCGAATGCTCGTTTTGAAAGTTATCGTAGTTTCGCCATGATGCTGCCGAATAAGCCGGTACCAACGTCGAGCGTGAATATGGACCCTTTCACGATGCAGAAGTTGCGCCAATTTGCTCACTATGAACTAAAGAGCCGCAATCTAGAAAATGTCGCCAAGAAAGACGCTGACTTACTTGTCGCCGTTTTGGCTGGCACGGAAAGACGCATTGAGGCTTATACGCCGGGCTACAGCGGTTATGGCTATGGTGGTCCTGGGTTCAACTCATCTGTGGATGAATACACTGAAGGCACGATTGTGATCGACTTAATTGATCAAAAGCGAGCTACGGTTGTTTGGCGAGGAAAGGGCACGCAGCGCGTCACTCGGGCAACGAGCGACGCGGAACTGAGGGCAATCGTCGTGTCCATTCTCGCGGAATACCCTCCCGGTTCAAAGGATGCGGAGGGAGAGAAGTCACCTGCGACTTCTCTCCCTGCTCAAGCAGAGAAAACTCCAGCGGAGAGTCGTGGGGATGGCTCCGGAAAGTAGAGACGCATCGCCCTTGATAAGGGTTGAGCGGCTGGTTCCTGGAGGAGAAGGTTTTGCCCGTCATACGGATGGACGGTCAATTTTTATTCCAAGATCATTTCCTGGAGACCTGATCTTGCCGGTCCAGACGACGGCCAAGAAGTCTTGGTCCAGGATTGAGTCATTCGAGCTGAAGCAAGCATCTGCCCAACGCCGGACGCCGCCCTGTGCCGATGCTGAAGCCTGCGGAGGCTGCGATTGGATGCCTCTTGGCGAGACAGAGCAACTACTTGCCAAAACAGAGATTCTGAAAGATGCGCTCCGAAGGGTTGGTAAGTTCAGCGAAGACGACTTTCCACAGGTTACTGCCCATGAATCTGTGCGTTTACTCGGTTATCGAGAGCGAGTGCGCCTCCAAGTTAGAGGCGGTCGCCTCGGCTTTTTCTCCTCGCGAAGTCATCATCTTGTAGAAATAGAGCGCTGTCATGTGGCTCGCGTCGAGGTGTGGGAGCTCGTCGTATTTTTGCGTGAATTGATGGCAACCCAGAGGGACTTATTTCGGCCCATTGCAGAGATAGAGATTCGAGCGCTGACAAATCAGCCAGTAGAGTCTGCTCCTCTCCAGCAAGACAGCGACGGGGCGGAGGCTGAAAAAAAATTCCGGGGGGCAAGACTTTCTCTCTTTCTTTTTCCGGTGCGAGCCTCAAGAGCGACTCGTGGGAAGACGGCTTCTGGCGCCAGCAAAGCGGGTCGCGTTCAACAGAAGCTAGACGAGCTGCTCGCGCAACTCGAAAATGTGACTTACCCTCAATTTGATGTCGGGGTTTTCGGAGGTATTCAGCCCGAGCAGCCCTGGCAGATTTTTAACTCCACGGAAGCCCGGCTACCAGTGGGCGGGTTCTCTCAAGTTAATCCTGAAGTAAACAGGCAGCTCATCGAATTTGTTCTTCAGAGTGCGCCCGATCAAGGCACGGTGCTTGACCTCTATTGCGGTGCCGGTAATTTCTCCTTTCCCTTGGCAGAGCGGGGATTGGATGTCTTGGGCGTAGAGTTGCCAGGAGCCTCGATTCAGGCGGCTGCTCGGTGGGCAGCAAAGGTGTCAAGCCCTGTCTCCTTTCGCGCGGGTGATGCCCTTGAAGTCGCAATGAGCCTAGCTGATCGGGGCCAGCAATTTGATTTTGTTGTTGTGGATCCACCCCGTTCCGGCGCTCGAGGGCTTGCTCCGGCACTGCGCCGATTGACGCGCCAGGGACTCGTGCTGATCGGCTGTGATCCGGTCGCTTTTGCCCGTGATCTTCGAACGGTCGTCGAGCAAGGCTTCAGCCTAAAAAGGCTGGAGCTTTTCAATATGTTTCCCCAGACCCATCATTTTGAGTCGGTCGCCCTTTTGAAACCTGATGCAGAATCGGCTGCTCAGGATAGCCCAAGTGCATCCCTCGACGTTTGAGCCTGGGTGGAGTAGATTTGTTAAGCTAGGCTTCAATTGAAGACTCCCTCGGAAGCCGGCAGGGTGAATTTTTGCATGACAGCTCCTACGTCGAAGCCACCTGTTTCAAAACCACCGAAGACTCCTTCGCCGCCCTTCCGGGCGTGGGCGCCTCTGGTTGTATTCATCCTCTTCAGCTTGGTTTGGAAGTTCTACAGTGACCAATCGTCGAAGACGAACGAGATCCCTTATTCAGAGCTGGTCGGCCAAGCGAAGTCTGGGAATGTGAAGTCTTTGGAGCTGAGTGGACTTTCCGCAAAAG
>JAKVCH010000090.1 GCA_022447485.1 Polyangiaceae bacterium
AACTCCAGTTCCCCCTGACCTTCTCTTGCAGCCCGAATCGACTCCAAAGGATGAAGCTGAAGTTTCTGAGTCACCCGTGACTCAGTCCGCTCGGGAGCAAGGGTCAAAAACCATGCCCTTACCTGCATCCATGAGTGGTGTTGTCGGGCGTTCCGAGAAGTTACTGCAACTCTACTCGATTGTTGATCGGGTGGCTCATACCGACTGCACGGTATTAGTGACTGGAGAGAGTGGAACAGGGAAAGAGCTTGTGGCTAAGGCTCTTCATGAAAATTCCGAACGTCGAGAGAAGCAGTTGGTGACAGTGAACTGCGGGGCTATCCCCGAGGCTCTATTAGAGTCCGAGCTTTTCGGACATAATAAAGGAGCCTTTACTGGCGCGTCCTCGAATCGGGTGGGGCGCATACAGAGTGCTCAGGGGGGGACGCTATTTCTTGATGAGATTGGCGAGTTACCCTTGAGTCTACAGGTGAAGCTCCTTCGTGTGCTTCAGTATCGAGAGTTCTCGCCCGTGGGTGAAAGTCGAGTGATGTCGGCGGATATTCGGGTAGTCGCTGCGACAAATATCGACTTAGAGAAAGCAGTGAGCGAAGGGAAGTTTCGCGAGGACCTCTTTTACCGATTGAATGTTATCCATGTAAAAACGCCACCTCTCCGTGAGCGAGCCAAAGACATCGAGCCTTTGACGCAGCACTTTTTGGAAAGTGCAAAGACAAGGTTAGGGCGCAGGGACTTAGCTCGATTTTCTGAGCGAGCGATGACTATTTTAAAGGCCTGGTCTTGGCCGGGAAATGTACGAGAACTAGAAAATACTATTGAACGAGCCGTTCTTCTCGCCCAGGGGCCAACGATTGAACCCGGAGACTTGCCTGAGAAGGTTTGTGGCTTGAGCGCGGACTCTGCAACGCCGCGACTTGAACTACCAGATTGTGGTTTGAATTTAAGAAAGACAGTGGAGTCTTTTGAGAACCGATTGATTCAACAGGCTTTAGAAAAGACTCGTTGGAATAAGAAACAAGCGGCTGTGCTTCTGGGGATTAATCGAACCACCCTGGTGGAAATGATCAAAAGAAAGCAGATTAATAGGAGCGCCTAGGGCCTGAGCCGAGTCATGATGTTGTTGCGAAAACCTCACCCTTTGGGTGGGGTTTTTTGCGTAGGCGCGAAGACGGAGCCCAGAGATGCCGCGCTGTGCCCAGGGATGCCGCGCAGAGCCCAGAGATGCCACGCAGTGCCATGTGGATGCCGCGCAGTGCCATGGGTCTGACGGTTCCTCGTCGATTCCTTTCGTGACTCCGAGGAGAGGGCTGGTTTTGGGCGGAGATTCAGCTCCGTGGCTTTGGGCAGGTGCTGGCACGCCCCTTGCTCCTCAGCAATTGGAGAAAGTCCTATGTTTCGTTCATTACACGTTGCCGCCACAGGTATGGCCGCTCAACAATCTCGTTTAGAAGGCATTTCCCATAATATTGCCAACTCGAATACGACGGGCTTCAAGCGCTCGCGGCTTGAATTTCAAGACTTACTCTATCACACCGTGCGCAACCCAGGCGCCGCAACGGGCGATACCACAGAGGCGCCGATTGGCGTCCAATATGGCAGCGGCGTTCGTATTGTCGGCACGGCTCAGGTACACGAGCAGGGTAGCTTCATGACCACGGATAACCCCCTCGATGTAGCCATCGAGGGACGGGGCTTTCTAACGGTGCAGAGAAATGACGGCACTTTAGCCTATACAAGAGCTGGCACGCTTAAGGCCGATGCGAACGGCCAAATCGTCACGAATGAAGGTCTTGCACTGGAGCCACCAATTGCAATTCCCGAAGATTCGCAAGGGCTAACAATTTCACCAACAGGTATCGTCACAGTACAAGTGCCGGGAGAAGAGGAGCCAATTGAGGTCGGGCAAATTAATACGGCGACCTTCGTCAACCCCGGAGGGTTGCGCGCTTTAGGGCATAATCTTTATGAGCGCACCATAGCGAGCGGCGAGGCTCAGTTCGCTGAGCCGGGCAGTGAGGGCCATGGCACCCTGATGCAAGGCGCTTTGGAGCAGTCGAACGTCGATATGGTGGAAGAAATGATCAACTTGATCAGTGCCCAACGTTCCTATGAGATTAATTCGAGGGTGATTTCCTCTGCAGACGAAATGCTGCGTGCCGCGACGGAGATGCAATGAATCTTCGAACGGTTTCTTTGGTTTTTAGCTGCCTATTTATCGGAGCCTTTCCCGCGGCTGCAGAACCGGTACAGCTTACCGACGCACCTCAGGAGAGCGAGCAGCACAATATTGAAATTACTGCGCATCGTATTCACTTAGGGGCGCTTGTACCTGGCTTGAGCGGTACCTTGGGTGCGATTGATCTTGGTCCAGCTCCACCGCCTGGAAAGACCGTGTTTCTTGAAAAGAAAGAGCTCGAGAGTCGCCTTCGCTCCTTAGGCATAGCGACCTCCAGACTCCAACTGCCCACCGGTATTCGCGTGAGGAGTGCTGCCCGCCGCTATACTCCCCAGGAATTAGTCAGCCGCCTGGAGCCCGTGATTAACTCAAGTCTACCCGTGGGTGTTACTCTGGAGGAACTGCGTATTCGTCCTGGCAAAGTCCTCTCTCCAGAAATTCGCTTCGGGCGCATTCGAATGCCTCAATTTCGACCTCGAGAAGGTCGACAGTCTCAGGTAGCAACAGCCGAGGTTCTTTGGGGAGAACGGGTTGTCCTGCGATTACCTGTGCACCTGAAAGTTCATGTGGATCGTGAGGCATTTCGTCAAATCGTGCCTCGCGGCAGTTTGATTACTGTGGTGATTCGTCGCGGTCTCGTCGAGATCACCGCCTCAGCTGAGACCCTTGCTGAAGCGTCTGTCGGGGAATCCGTGAACCTCAAGGTGGGCTCAACGCGAAAAGTTCTTGGAGCTCGTTTAGTCGATACAGGTCGTGCAGTTTTGGAGTTGAGGTAGGGCGATGACTGTTTCCAAGGAAGTGAGCCGCTGGGTGGGAGTCTGGATCGGAGTCTCTTTGCTCAGTGGCTGCTACAGCAGCGTCATCCAAGAGCCGCCGCGAGTTGATCGAGATTATGAAGTGGGCCGCTATGCGGCGGACGATGCGGCAAATGCGCCTTCCGTTGGTTCGCTCTATTCCCAAGGGCGTCCTGGTCTTTTGCAAGACACTCGCGCTCTTCGGGTCGGAGACATGGTGATGATCAAGATTGCCGAACATGCCGACGCAAAAGGTGGGGCTTCCACGAAGTTGAGTCGTTCGAGCGATCGTGAAAGTGGAGTGAAGGAATTTTTAGGGTTGGTAGATGTGATTCAAGCTCAGTCTCCAGAGTTAGATCCCTCGACTCTCTGGAAGTTGGTCAGCGCCTACGAGTTCGCGGCCGAGGGCAAGACTTCCCGCGAAGGCAGCTTGCGGGGGTTGATTGGCGTGAGGGTGAAGGAAGAGATGCCGAACGGAGACCTTTATGTTGAAGGTACAAAAGTCGTCATGATTAACCATGAAGAATATCATCTCTATATTTCAGGCGTCGTGCGTCCCGCAGATATCCAAGAAGATAATAGCGTTGAGTCGACCTTAATTGCCGACTCCCGGGTTGAGTTCACGGGTCGTGGTGAGATTGAGGAGCAAACCCAACAAGGCTGGATGAGTTGGTTCCTGAATAAGATTCGACCATTTTAGGCAAGGCGTCATGAAGAGTTTTTTTTCCTATTTATTCGTCTTTGCCAGTGTTTTTCTAGCGGTTTCCGAGGCCAAAGCCGAGAGGCTAGGCGACCTCACGGATGTGATTGGTGCACGAGAGAACCAGCTGATTGGCTACGGTGTCGTTACAGGACTCAATGGTAGCGGTGACGATATTCGTTCCCGCATTGCCGAACAGACCTTACGCTCCATGCTGCGGCGATTAGGTATACAGGTCGACGAAAAGAGACTTCGTTTACGGAATGTGGCAGCCGTGATTGTGACGGCAAATATTGCAGCATTCAGTCGTAGCGGCTCGAAGCTGGATGTGACTGTATCGTCGATTGGAAACGCCCGATCGCTAGCAGGGGGTGTGCTTTTGCAGACGCCCCTGCGGGGAGCGGATAGTCAAGTCTATGCGGTGGGTCAGGGGCCTTTGATTGTCGGTGGTTTTAATGTTCGCGGAAGAAGTGGTTCCGCTTTTCAAGAAAATATTACCACCACCGCGAGGGTACCTGGAGGCGCTCTTGTGGAGAGAGAAATCCCCACTCAATTGGTTAGAAAGGGCTCCTCGGAAGGCGAAGACTCAACGATTGCCTATTCCTTACGTTCACCTGACTTTGTCACTGCGCAGCGTATCGCCCTGGCGATCAATCAAGCCATGAATGAAGCCCGAGCTGTCGCGGATGATGCCGGCGCAGTTTCTTTAAGGCTGCCCAGTGACTTTCAAGAGAATCCTGTTCCTCTATTGGCTCGCCTTGCGGAGGTTGAGGTCACGCCGAACCAGCCCGCCCGGGTGGTCGTCAATGAGAGGACAGGCACAATCGTTGCCGGTGGCGACGTGCGGATGGCCCCCGTCGCAATCGCGCAGGGCGGAATTAGTGTCTCGATTTACGAGCAATCGGATATCAGTCAACCCAACCCATTCACACGGAATTCAGGACGCACCGTCGTTCGACCGCGGAGCGACCTCAGCATCGAAGAGCGAGAGAGTGAATTTCGCTACTTGGACGGAGCCGCGACACTCAGCGACGTCGCTGCAGCGCTCTCAGCTTTAGGTGTGACGCCTCGCGAACTCTCGAGCATATTACAAGCGCTGCGCGCGGCTGGGGCATTAAGAGCAGAGGTGGTCGTACAATGACGCCCCTTGCCGTATTGGGCAGTTTCAATGCTCAAGATAAGTCCAGCTCAAGTTTTTCTGGAATAAAAAGTTCCCCGGCCGGCTCGCCGACTCAATCGGGAAAGAGCGAGGCCGAGAAGACGCACTCGGCCGCTCTTCAGTTTGAGGCAATCATCGTGCGTCAAATGTTAAAGCCCCTAGAAAAGAGTCTGTCGGCCTCCATGGGCGAAGGCGGGCAATCACCCATGGTTGGCGCCTTTGTCGTGGATGCGTTGTCGAAAGGAATTTCAGAAGGCGGGGGCCTCGGCTTTGCTTCTGTGATTGAGGAGGCGCTTCGAGGACAGAAATAGTACGACGCGCGTTAGAAATTTCTCATTGAGCCCTTAAGTGTGAGTTCTTTCTTCCGTTTTGGAGAGTTGTTTGGGCGAAGGATAAAATTGGTGATGATACAATGAAAGGCATAACGGGACACCGAGTTCTTGCCGCTTATACCACGATGGGGGTGAGTCCAGTTGGTCCTGGGCGAAAGAACCCCGATTCGAAGGGTGCGCAGAATGTGGCTCCAGATGCTTTTCAGTTGCGTATCTCTGCGGATGCTCGACGTCTAGCCAGCGAGGCTACGGATCAGAGTGCTCGCCTTTCTGAACTAAAAGAGAAGGCCCAACAGGGCTCCTCTGCATTTGATGCGGGGTTGGTGGCGTCCAGACTCGTAGGCGACCTCACGGGCACTCAGGGCGGTGGTGAGTAAGGAAGGGCACTATGGGCAAGTATCATGAAGTCTTAGAGGTTCTCTATTGCGTGCTGGAGGAAGAGACCCAGGCCTTGAGAGTATTGGACTATCGGCAGCTCGATTCGCTCACTGAAAGAAAGCTCGTGGCTCTAAGCCAGTTGGCGGAGCTAGAGAGTCCGGCCGCCTGCACCACCACTCAGACTTTACTGGAAACCATCCGGCAGCGAACTCTGCAGAACCAATTGTTGATGGTTCATGCGCGCGAATTGAGTCAGGGCCTTGTTGATGCCTGGGCACCATCTTTTGCAACTGGGCCGCAGGGGAGTTCTCGGTTTCTGGCGATACGGGGCTGATGATGGCTCTTTCTCATTTGCTTTCGACCGCGCGAGATGCATTGCAAGCTCAATCCTTTGGAGTGAGCGTCACAAGTCAGAATATTACCCAAGCCAACACGCCCGGCTATGTCAGGCGGGAGGCTGTTCTGCAGAGTCGTGTGATGGGTCAGCAAGATTATGGGAGTGTCGAAGCCTTAGGAGTTCGCCGAGCAACTGATGCCTTTTTAGGACAGCAATACCTAAGCAGCTCTGCTCAAACCGCCGATGCTCAAGAGCGAGATTTGCAGATGACGGCTGTCGAGGGGCTCTTGAATGACTTTGCCGGTTTAGGCCTGGGGAACGCTCTCGATAAGATGCGCGGATCTTTTCAAAAACTATCCGCGACTCCCCAGGACATAGTAGCCCGTGAAGAAGTCTTAGGCGCCTTAGGCGACTTTGTGGATCGTTCCAATGAAGTCGGGGCGAGCTTAGCGAATCAAAGAAGTGCGATTTTTGGTCAGATGACCGCTGTTTCAAAAGACGTGAACCTGATGGCGAATGAGTTGGCGACTTTGAATGAGGAAATCATACAAGCTACAGCTCAAGGTCGCGAAGCTGCTGATCTGAAAGATAAACGCGCTCAAGTTTTGGGTGATCTAGCGCCTCTTGTGAACCTGAAGGTCGTGGACCAAGCCGATGGTGGCGTGCTTGTTCAAGCGAGTGGCGCTACTCTCGTCGAAGGGAAGTTTGCCAGGCAGTTTGAGGTCGACCTAGATTCGAGTGGTTCGACCCGACTCAATATGCGCCGTTCCGATGGCACTCTCACCGATGTGACCTCCGGCTTGGCGAGCGGTAAACTCGCGGGTCTTCGCGAGGCGAGGGAGAATGACTTGGTTGCGGTGACTTCGGAGCTGGATGCTCTTGTGTACGACGTTGCTACTGCGATGAATACTCAGCATCAATCTGGTTTTGCCCTAGATGGTTCGACAAATCTTCAACTCTTCGATTTGACCGCCGTGAGCTCTGCCCCGGCAGGTGCAGCACGAGGGATCCGGCTGAGTACCGATATTCTGAACGCTCCCGAGAAAGTTGCCGCCTCGGATTCTTTGGCAACAGCACCAGGAAGTGGTGTAAATGCCCTTGCTCTCACAGAAGTTTTTGATCAACCCGTAGCGGGCGCTGGCCTTGAAACTCCCGGGAATGCCTACGCCAATATCATCGCGAGCGTGGGTCGGCGGAAAGCTGTCGCTGCGAACGACCTGGAGCTGCGTTCGGCGATGAAGGATCAGTACTTTCAAATGAAAGAGAGTATCAGCGGTGTTTCTCTCGATGAAGAGATGGTTGCTTTGACGAAGTATCAAAGAGCCTACCAAGCAGCATCAAAAGTTTTGACGACGGTCGATGAAATGCTCGAAGAGCTAATGACGAGGTTGGCATGAGAATTACGGAAAATATTCTCAACACTCGAGTTTTACGTGACTTGTCTCAGTCACGACAACGACATGCTCAGGCCGCAGATGTTGCTTCCAGTGGTCTGTAGGTGCAGCGCCCCTCCGATGACCCCAGCAGCGCGGCCTTGCTCTCAAAAACCCAGCGAGAGCTCGCGACGAATCAGAGTTATCAGAGTTCTCTGGAGCTTGGCCTGGCCGACCTGTCCTTAGCGGAGTCGACTCTTTCTGAGGCGGGCCAATTACTGCAGCGGGCGCGAGAGATTTCGCTCGCGGCGGCTAACGGCTCGGCGACTCCAGCGATGCGCGATGCCGCCGCTCTTGAGATTGCTGGAATTCGAGATGCTCTACTGGGGGTGGCGAATACTCAGGGTGTGAGTGGCTATATTTTTGCTGGTTCCCAGTCTCAGCAAGAGGCTTTTGATTCGAGTTACCAATTTCAAGGAGATGCATTTGAGCCAAAAATCAAGAGCGGCCCCTCCACGGAAGTCGTGATTCGAGCCAGTGGTGCTCGGGCTTTTACCAGTGTGGGTGGGCGAGACCTCTTTCAAGATTTAAATGACCTCGAAACTGCATTGCTGGCGAATGACGGAGTTGCGATTACGGCTTCCCTCGGTGCTCTGGAGGCCGGACGGGAACAGTTGGTGCAGGAACGTGCCCGAACCGGCATGAACATGAATCGCGTGGAGCAGGCCCAGAACCTTCTTGGGAGCCAGCAGATGAGTCAAGAGTCGCTTCAAGCTACTTTGGCAGGAGCGGATCCTGCAGAGTCTATCAGTCGTTTGGTCGAAATGCAGAACGCAATGCAGCGGGCCCTCGCCGTTTCCCGGCAATTACTCGACTTAGATTCTTTGTCCCGATTCTAAAAAGCGCAAAAATCAAGAGTCTCTGGCAGCCCCGTGATGCGCAGTGGGGTTTCTCTTCAGGGCGTTGTGATTCCATCAGTTCCTCCGCCTATCTTTTCTTCGCCAAGAGAATGCCCGAAAATAGCGCTCTTTATGTCGTGCTTGAGTTCTGCATTGGCATGACTCATGCCTAGGTGATGGAAACTATCTCATGCTAGTCGTCTCACGTCGCAAAGGTCAGCGTATCGTTATCGGTCAAGATATCGAAGTAGTCGTTTCGGGTGTCTCCGGTTCGACCGTGCGTTTGGCGATTGTGGCTCCCCGTTCTGTGCCTGTTTTAAGGGGCGAAGTTTTTGATGCCGTTGCTGCTCAAAACCAAGCTGCTCTTGAGGCAGGGGAAGAGCTGGACGTTTTTTTGAGTGCGGAGGCTCCCCAGAGCACAACGCAAAGCGTCATGGATTCGACATCGACTAGCGCCAGCGATTCGACACGAGACAAGGACCATGAACCTGACAAAAGCGATATTTAATGACAACCTTGAGCATTCCTGCGTTAGTGAAGTTACGCTTGAGAAAATAAGCAATACCGCGCTGCGAGGCCGGGTTGGTCGGACGATAGATGGTTGGCCGGTGATTGTTCTTGATGAGGAGGCCCAAATATGCCTCGACACGCCTTTCCCCCTTCCTCGGCTCGACGAATTAAAGGCTGATCGGGAGGCGAAGGTCGTAGTTTTTGGTCTGGGCCTGGGTCATACGGTTCGAACTCTCCTAGCCGCAGGGGTTGAGGTTGCTGCGATTTACGAGCCTGACCCGGGAATCGCGCGACTTTACTTTGAGTACGGCCCTTCTGATCTTGGTGAAATTCCTGTGGTGACTAGCTTGCAGGAATTAGAATCGCTCTGGCTCTCTGTCATGGGGGTAGCCGGGATGATTCAAGTTGTACCAACCCCCGGGTATCGCGAAGTTTTCACGGAGGAATTAGAAGCGGTTTTGACGAGAGTGCGTCTCTTGGTCGACCGGGTGGCTGTCGACGATGCGACTGTGAGAGGCCGAGGTCGTCATTGGATCAGAGATATCCTAGACAACGTTGAGTTCATGCATCAGGTGCCGTCGCTGAACCAACTCGAGGGGACCTGTCGTGGGGTCCCTGCATTTATTGTGGGGGCGGGCCCCTCCCTTGAGAAAAACTTGGCGTTGATCGGAAAAGCGGTCGGAAGAGGCGTTGTGTTTGCGGTCAACTCGAGCGGTCGCGCTTTGGAGCGAGCTGGAATTGTCCCGCAGTTTTTTGGCTGCTTGGAGTGTG
>JAKVCH010000091.1 GCA_022447485.1 Polyangiaceae bacterium
GACGTCGGCGCGTCGGCTTGTGCGTGGTCCAGCAAGACCGAGCCCCAGCGGATCAGGTCTTGAGCGGCTTTCTTCTTGTCGCTCTCGCTCTTTGCAACGTCGGCAGCTTGGTGGGCACGCTGGAGGCCGGCTCTGAGGCCGGCTCTGGTGCTATCCTTTGACAGGGCTGCCGCTTGCTTTGAAGTTGGGGAGGAGCTAGCGGCGGGACGGGTGCTTGCTAGCTCTGTCGGCTGGCGAGCCTCACAGGCCGCACAAAGGGATAACAAAAGCAGGGTGCCTAGCAGATGCCGTGCTTTTGGCAGCTGCTGACGGCGTCTGAAACCGGTGGCCTGTGTTGCGCGAAAGATGCTTTGCCTGAAAGTCATGGTGATGGCTCCCATTGGGACCAGAGGAAGGCGCGGTAGCTCTTTTGTGCACGCTGCAGGCCGTGTTTATCGAGCTTGGCTTGGCTCATCTGAGTTTGGCTCATCTGAGTTTGGCCTAGCTTGGCATTTGCAGGGCTACTCTTCGTGAGCGAAGGGGAGTCGGTGGGGTTGAGTTGGCGCAGCCGCTGCTGAATGTAAGCTGCCTGTGCCTGGAGGAAGACCTCTTCAATGCTGGGAGAGTTTGGTTCTGCGGCGACCGCTATTGCTGATTTTGCCTCTGTGCGTTCGGTGTTTGCTGCCAGCCGAGTGGGTTTTCTTGGCTCCACCGACTCCAAGGAGGGCGAATCGAACTTCTGCGAGTTGGCTCGGGGCGAGATCTGAAAGTAGAGCAAAGCTGCAGCGGCGGCCAACAAGGGCCCTACGGAGAGCATGAGCGGGCTCCAGCGCTGACGGTGGCTCGAGGAGCTCTTTCCCTTGAGCTTTTTAGCTTTGTCCAAGGGAACCACCGTCGATGACGGTGCTTTCTCTTGGACTGTTTTCCAAGCCGCGGCGGCCCTTTCCGGATCGAGCTCGTAGGCCTCATCCGTGACTGATTTAAGCAAGGAGCCGAACTCTTCTAGTTCTCGCAGCTCCTCTTGAGAAAGCTGTAGTTCTTCCCGCGCTGCCTCCGTTGCATGGGCGGAGAGTATCGATGCTGAGTGGCTTTTTTTATCAGTCATGAATCACTTCCTCCCAGTTTTTCTTCAATGCGCGCATTGCCCTTAACACCAAGACATCGAAGGTGCCCACCTTGATTTCTAATTCGTGTGCGCATTCTTCACGGCTGCATTCTTGGAAGATGCGGAGCTCGAGAGCTCGCTTGTAGCGAGGGTTGAGCTGCTTGAGACAGAGCAATAATTTTTCTTTCCGTTGCTTGTCTTGTACATGGTTGACCAAGAGTTCTTCGGCACCCGGCAGGGTCTCCACAATGGGCTCTTGATGTTGATGAAAGTCTTTCAGTTTACGGGTTTGGGTGTTGCTGGAGCGGTGGAGGTCGATGGCCTTATTACGGGCAATTCGAGCGAGCCACGGGTAGATGCCATAGCCAGTGTCGCTATAGGTGTGAATCTTCTCCATCGCGGCGCGAAAAGTCTCTGCAAGGGCGTCCTGGGCTGCGTCCGGGCGGGCAAGAGTCGGCATGAGGATCTGCCGGTAGAGCTTTGGTGCATAAAAGCGATAGAGTTCTTCCCAGCCCCGGGTTTCGCCATTCTGGAGAGTGGAGAGCAGCTCTGCCTCATTTTCTAATCTTTGGGGGGGAGATGTCACGAAAACCTGATGGGAAGGGCCACTGAGACCGACGTAAAGGGTGAACGTGGGAGTGGCTCCAATCTTACGCTTTTTCGCAGACGAATGACGAAAAAGCCATGTGCAGCTTGAAATCTCTCTTTGAACTAGCCGCTTTGCCCTACCTCAGCGGCGCCACATCGACAGAAACCTGCACGTGATGGGCTCCCCCGCCATGCACAACTCCCCGGAGCGGCGAGACGTCACTGAAATCACGTCCCCAAGCGGCAACAATATGTCGTTCCCCAGGCAGGAGGTTATTCGTCGGATCGAAGGCGACCCAGCCATGATCCGGCAGAAAGACGCTGGCCCAGGCGTGGGACGCATCTGCTCCGACCAAGCGCTTCTGGCCTTTGGGTGGGATCGTTTCTAAGTAGCCCGACACATAGCGCGCGGCCAAGCCAATCGAGCGCAAAGCTCCAATGGCTACATGAGAGAAGTCCTGGCAGACGCCTCGTTTGTCGCGCAGAACCTGCCCCAAGGGCGTAGAAATCTCGGAATAGCTTGGGTCGTAGGTAAACTCGTTGTGAATCAATGCATTGAGCGCCAGCACCGCCTCGAGGATGGGGCGCCCTGGAGTGAAGACTCTCTCCGCAAATGCCCGCAGCAGGGGATGCCGCCGGACAAAGGGCGAGTCGTATTGCATTTCCCGTTCTTCGATAAAGGCAGGATCTCTCGTGAGCCTTTCGGCAACATCCTCCCAGCGAGCAAGAAAAAGGGGCAATTGTTGATTGATGGGGCGAGGCCCTACGTGCACTGTCGATCTGCAGGCGACTTCAAAGCGCTCATGGCTTTGTAATATTTCAACAACATCCCTGGCATTGCCGAAGTAGTCGAGGTCTTGCTGCGACCAGCTGGGCGTTGGTTGGATATGAAGATGAAAATTATGAACGCGTTGAAACTCTAAGTCGCGGGGACGTTTTCGAACAATTTGTCGGCCGTAAAAGACAGGGCTCTCGTAATCGTAGGTCGTTGTATGGGTGAGTTGGTATTTCACTATTCACCCCCTTGTTCTTCTGCTTCAAGCCCTTCATCGATCCAAGCCGTTGTCGATTGCTGGTGTGAATCGTCGGCATGGTTGAAATAGGTTTGAGTCAGGTCGTCGGACGCCTGCCAGAGCATATGAATGCTTTCTTCGCAGAGCTCCGGCAAGGCCGAGTTTTCTTGGCGGCAGAGGCTTGGGAGGTCGAGAGTCGTAATCAGCGCCTCGAGGGTGACGAGGCGATTTTCGGCTCGGCTCAGGGGAAATTCGCTCTTTCGAGGCAGGGTGCGGAGACCTTCGAGGAGCGTTTTCACTTGGCTAATTACGGACGCCGGATTCGTTTTATCGGTGAGCAGCAGGTCGACGACTGGCATCGGCTGTAGTTCGCTGAGGTAGCGTGAACGATAGGTCATTTGGGCGTCGCAAGCGCGCAAGAGCAGCTCGAGGGCATCGTTGGACTCAGACTCGACTGAAATATGACGGAGCAGAGTGAGGACAAAGACCGCGTGCTCGATATTTTGTCCCATTTCTAAGAACGCCCAGGCATGGCCGCGTACCATACGGCTCGAAACCACCCCCCGAAAGGCTGAGAGATAGACCAGGAGCTCTTCGAGCTTCTCTAGCTCTGCGTTTTCACTCAGAGGGGGCTCAGGACGAACGGCAAAGAGTCGGTTTGCGGAGCGCAATGCTTTCCAAGCATCTCGCGATAGGCGGCTCCGGGCGGCAGAGGTGAGGTGAAAGATGCGGTTCAGGTTGGCCGCAATGGCGTTGGAAGAGTTTCTCGACTCAATTCCTTCGGCCAACACTTGTCGAAACTCCAGATCAGCAGGGAGGGACGAGGGTAAAACCTGCAGCGCGCTCAGAGCGCTCAATAATGGTTTTTCTAAGTGTTGAGGAAATTGATCGGTTTCTGATTGTAAGGGTTCCAGTACAGCCCGTAGGAGCCGGGCATTATCGTTCGCGCGCTGCACGTAGCGGCCTAGCCAGAAAATATCGTCGAAGAGCCTGCTCGGCATGTCGACACCACCACGACGCACTTGGATCTCGTGACGCGGCATCGTCGGCAGCGCGGGTTGCCCAGCCTCGTCTTCTTGGGTGACCCATACGTCTTTGGTAGTGGAAGGATTCGAGTCGCGAAGAAAGAGGCCTGCCGGTAGGTCGTTCACTCGGGCCAAGGCGCCCGGCATGACCAAGTAGTCATGACCTTGCTGACAAGCAAAAAGGCGCAGAGCCAAGGAACCTGTGGTTTGGCGATCGTGTCCGAGGGGAACCACTGACGCCTCGGGCCACTCTTCTGCGACGAAGCGATCCGGTAGGGCTCGAACTTTCTTGATGAGTTTTTCTTTTGCGTCCTTTTCGAGTTCTGAGCCACGCACAGGCGCGACTTTCAGCTCATCGTAGGCCGAGCGAATCATCCATTGGTCGAAGGTATCGAGCACTTCTTCGAGTTGCGGTGCCGATCCGAGGTGACGGGTTGGTATTGAAGCTAGTCCGGCGTCGAGCCCCAAAAAACGCGCAATTTGTGGTAAGTATGCTCGAAAGACCGGGCTTTCGGCGATTCCTGAGCCGAGGGCATTCGCTAACCCAACGCTGCGAGCTCGTTGGGTGCTCACCAATCCAGAGACGCCGATCAATGAATCTTCTCGCAGCTCGAGGGGATCGCACCATTCGTCGCGGACGCGGCGAATCAAAACGTCGACGGGCTCGAGACCTTCGAGGGTTTTCATGAAAAGACCATCGCCTCGTACCGTCAGGTCGCGGCCTTCGACTAATTCAAAGCCTTGGTAGCGGGCGAGGTAGCCATGCTCAAAAGAGCTTTCGTCCTGCACTCCAGGTGTGAGCACCGCAATTCGGGGGGCGCGCTCGGCGGGGGCAGCTAGGGCAGAGACGCTCCGGTGCACAGCGCGAAAAAAGGCGCGAAGCTTCGCGACGTTCATGGCCCGGAAGGGCGGAGCGAGTATATTCCCCAGGGCGAGGCGATTTTCCAGAGCATAGCCGGAGCCGGTGGGGGCAGCGGTGCGATCAGAATGCACCAAGTACTCACCGCTACTCGTTTTCACGACGTCAGCGGCGTAGAGAGTGAGGTGGCGGTTTTCCCAAGGGCTTACCCCGTGCAGGGCGCGGAAAAAATGCGGATTCCCGGTCACAACCGAGGCTGGCAGGGTGCCTGAGCGGAGAAGTTCTCCTTGGCCGTAGATATCTTGGAGAAGTGCCTCGATGAGCCGGGCGCGGGTGGCTAGGCTTGTTGATAGGGCTTTGAATTCTGGAGCCGGTATGACGTGGGGAACAGGATCGAGTTTCCAGGGCCGCCAGGAGCCCGCTGGCGTGCCCAAAATATTGTAGGAGACTTCTTGTTCAAAGAGGCGTCGGCTAATTGCCGATTCGATAGATGCAACCCCTTCTTCTCCGAGCCCTTGAAAATATTCATTGAGCTTGAGGTGAGTAGGCCGAAGACTGCCGTCGGGCAGATAGAATTCATTGAACGCCGTCATTGACTGAGTTGATCAATACGGCGCCACTTTCCTGAGGTCTAGGGTGAAGGGAAAATCAGGGTCGATTCCTTGATCGACAGGCTCAAAGGCTCGAGCCTGGACTCCTGCGTGCTCAAAACGGGCAATGCGGCGGCTTTCTGCAGCAACAGCGTTCACCGGCCTATCTTCTGCCGAACGGCCCCCTGGATGAACGACATGGTAGGTACAGCCGGCAATTGCTCGACGGTTCCAGCGATCAAAGAGATCGAAGTGCAAAGGCCCATCGACGCCGATGGTGGGGTGTAAACAGCTTGGCGGTTGCCATGCTCGATAACGCACGCCCGCGACGTACTCGCCGTGGGTGCCGGTAGGGTGCAAAGGCACAAGGGCACCGTTACAGGTGATTGCATGCCTGTCGTGGGTGGCGCCCCGAACTCGTATTTGTAGGCGCTCGACCGAAGAGTCCACGTAGCGAGCTTGTCCTCCGGCGGCTGATTCCTCTCCTAAAACATGCCAAGGCTCGAGGGCGCCGCGTAGCTCGATAGAAATATCGTCTTTGACGATATGACCGTAATACGGAAAGCGAAATTGATAATGAGGCTCAAAGAATTCATCGCTGAATCCGAAATTGCGGTCCTGTAGATAACGAACCACATCACGTAGGTCACGCTTGACGAAATGGGGCAACATGAACTTATCGTGAAGTGAAGTGCCCCAGGGGACGAGGGCTTCTCGGTAGGGCTGTTCAGCGAAGCTCGCCAATAAGGAGCGTACCAAAAGATGCTGGGCCGTGGCCATACGATGATGGGGGGGCATTTCGAAGCCGCGCATTTCGAGCAAGCCTAGGCGTCCACTCGAAGAATCAGGCGAATAGAGCTTATCAATACAGAATTCAGTGCGGTGTGTATTCCCCGTGACGTCGATTAAGAGGTTGCGGAAGATGCGGTCGATTAACCAAGGTGGCGTGGCTTCTCCTAGCTGAGTTCGCTGATCGAGCTGATCAAAAGCAATTTGCAATTCATGGAGCGAGTCGTTGCGGGCCTCATCGATTCTCGGCGATTGGGATGTTGGACCAATGAATTGTCCCGAGAAAAGGAAGCTGAGACTGGGATGATTCTGCCAGAAGCTCAAGAAACTGCGGAGTAGATCGGGCTTGCGCAAAAAAGCGCTATCCAGAGGACGCTCTGCTCCCAGCACGACGTGGTTTCCGCCACCTGAGCCAATATGGCGGCCATCGATATCGAACTTTTCGGCGCGCAGCTTTAATTCGCGTGCCGTGGCGTAGAGCTCTTCTGTTTGCTGCACCTGTTCTTGAAAGCTTTCCACCGGAGGAATATTGACTTCCAATACCCCGGGGTCGGGGGTCAATTTAAATGTTGAGAGACGAGGATCGAAGGGCGGCGGGTAGCCTTCCAGCTGGACTTTGAGCCCGGTCTCCTCGCAGGTTTGTTCGAGAGCGCTCGCTAGCTGGACGAAGGCCTCTGCAGATTCGAGAGGGGGTAAAAATATGTGTAAGATGCCTTCGCGGACCTCGGCGCAGAGTGCGGTGGCTAGAATCCCCGGTCCAGGATCCGGGCGCTGAGCTGGAGGGCTGAAGCTGTTTTGCTCGCGCTTTTTGCCATCTTTCTGAGAATACTCTCTGCTGCCACGCCGGGGCTGCTGTCGCGGTAAATGCGGCTGTCGCGGTAAGGGCTGACGAGAAAGCGCTGTCGGATCTCGGGGTGGCGCGGCTTGAGAATCATGAGGATGGTAAAATGGTAGCGAATCGAGAGGTAAGCGATAACCAATCGGCGAATCGCCCGGGTAAAGAAAGCAATGCTCCTCTCTCAAGAACCAGCGTCCTGAGCGGAAGGTGTCTTCATCGTGGCCGAGAGGTAAGACATAGCCGACCACTTCACCTAACCCCTGGCGAAAAACTTTTGCCAAACGCTCGCGTTCGAGGGGGTCCTCGAGGTGGTTATCGAGGGGATCGACATTGCCCGGTAAGCGGCGCTCCTTCCACAGGTAATACCAGACATCTTCGTAAGCGGGCATAAGACCTTCGTCCGGAACATCAAGAAGACTCGCTAATTTTCGTAGAAATCGCTGCCCATCGGCGCTGGTCGCGTTTTCCGAAGAGCCTGTGCGGGCAAAATGGTCCGGATTCTGCCAAAGAGCTTCGCCGTCTTTGCGGTGCACGATAGAGATCGCCCAGCGTGGCAACTGTTCACCTGGGTACCACTTACCTTGTCCGTGGTGGAATAAGGCTCCCGGTGACCAGAGCTTTTGCAAACGTCGCCCTAATTGGTCTGCAACTTGAAATTTTTCGTCGCCAAGGGCTGCGGTGTTCCATTCGTCTGCATCGGGGTTCTGTTCGCTGACGAATGTTGGCTCGCCGCCCATGGTAAGTCGGATATCTTGCCGAATGAGCCGAGCGTCTGCTTCCTCTCCGACCTCGAGGATCTCTGCCCATTGTTCTTCTGTGTAAGGTTTTGTGATGCGTGGAACATCGACAATTCTTTCGACCTTCATTTCAAAGTCGAACTTGGTTTCGACTTTTTCGACTCCGCCTTCAATTGGCGCAGCGCTTTGGGGGCGCGGGGTACAGGCTACGGGGATATGGCCTTCGGCGGTGAGCAGGCCGCTTGTCGCGTCGAGTCCAATCCAGCCAGCGCCAGGAACATAAACCTCAGTCCAGGCGTGTAGGTCGGTGAAATCAACTTCGGCTCCTGGGTGCCCGTCAAGGGGCCGTTCGGCGGGCTCTAACTGCACCAAGTAGCCTGAGACGAATCGCGCGGCGAGGCCCAAGTGTCGACAGAGCTGCACGAGCAGCCAAGCAGAGTCGCGACAGGAGCCACGGCCTGATTCAAGTGTTTCTTCTGGAGTCTGGACCCCCGGCTCCATGCGAATCACGTAGTCGACGAGTTCAAATACTTGTTGATTTAATTCGACTAAGAAGTCGACAGTACGCCTCTTGGTTAGGTCGACATCTTCGATTAATTGCTGGAGTAACTCGCCTGGTTCCTCATTCTCTTTCTCCAGGAACGGAGCTAGGTTGAGGGTGTCTTCCTCGGAATAAACGAAAGGGAATTCCTCGGCTTGGGGCTCCAAGAAGAAGTCAAATGGATTATAGGACTCCAAGTCAGCGACGAGATGAACCGTGACCTCAAACTCTTTTGTTTTTTCGGGCAAGACAACTCGAGCCAAGTAGTTCCCGTAGGGGTCCTGCAGCCAGTTGATAAAATGCTCTTCGGGCTCAATCTTGAGGCTATAGCTGTGCAAAGGCGTCCGGTTATGTGGCGCTGGGCGCAGGCGGATCACCTGGGGGCCTAAGCTAACGGCTCTTGCGTACTGGTACTTGGTGCGATGGGTGAGGGCGACTCGAACAGACATGGCTTTGGTACAGCGAGGGAAAGAATTGATGCAGCGGGGGAAAGAATTGGTGCAGCGGAGAAGAGAATCGGTGCAGCGAGGGAAAGAATTGGTGCAGCGGAGAAGAGAATTGGTGCAACGGAGAAGAGCGGTTCGTTGGCGCCGCGATTAGACCTTGAGATGGAAAAAGTTCTGCGAGAAGCATTTTCCCACATCGTTCAGAGTGGTTTGCAATTCGTCTAAGTATTCGTGGAGACCCGACTTCATCACCTCGTCCATTTCTGCATAATCCAGGCCCGAGCGAAGCATCCCAACGATGCGCTCACACTGATTGCGGTAGCTGCCAATGGGTGTGCCGGTAATTTCATGCAGGCTATCCTGTACTCTGTGAACGCAATGGCGAATCGAACGCGGGAAATTGTTCGAGAGTAGAAGAAATTGGGCGACCCGCCGCGGCGTAATCACATGATGCCGCTGCCGATACATTTGAAGCGCCGAGGCTGAGTTGAGCAGAGCTGTCCAGCCGACTTGATCCACAGACGAACCGACGTCTCCCAACTCTGGTAGTAAGATATAATATTTGACGTCAAGGATGCGGGAGGTCTTATCGGCTCTTTCGATCATGCGACCGAGTTGGCTAAAGTGCCACGCTTCGCCGTGGGACATCGTAGCGTCGGTCGCCCCGGCATAGCGAAAGCCGGCTCTTTTGACCCTCTCATAGAACTCAGCCATATCCTCGGGCCCAGCAACCGACTTTCGGGCTTCTCGGACCATCAGGTAAAGAGCGTTCAGCTCTTCCCACATCTCTCGGGAGATCACATCGCGGACCGTGCGGGCGTTTTCACGAGCGGCAGA
>JAKVCH010000092.1 GCA_022447485.1 Polyangiaceae bacterium
CAGGGGTAAGGTTCGGGTGATTGGCGAACTCAGGCCAGATACCTGGCGAGGCGGTCAGGCTGTTGAAGTCATGGTCAGAAGTGTAGAAGAAGTCTAACTGCCATTGCCAGCTCGCGGAGTTTCTCTCCGTTTCGCCTTGTTTCCAGCCCCTGGGTTCTTGTTTTCCTCTTTCCACGCTGAGCCGCATCCCAGGGCTTGATTCTGGGCGACGAGCGGGTCAGTCTTTTCACGATGAGCGAGGAGCTGATTCGGTTTACGAATGTGAAAAAGAGGTTTGGGCCGAAGATCATTTATCGGGATCTCGACCTCAGTATTCGTCGAGGTGAGATATTCACTGTGCTCGGTGGTTCCGGCGTCGGGAAGAGCGTGATGCTGAAAATGTTGATTGGCCTTCTGCGGGTTGACTCCGGTTCGATCAATTTCGATGGCAAAGAAGTCACGACAATGCAGGAAGCCGAGCTGAGTCTCGTGCGACGACGCATTTGTATGCTCTTTCAGAGCGGTGCGCTTTTTGACTCGTTATCGGTTGGGGAAAATGTTCGCTATGGTCTCGACGAGCACTTTCAATATTCAATGACAGCCGTGGAAAAGTCTGAAAGAGTTGCCTGGGCATTGGGGCTGGTGGGTCTTCCTGGCATTGAGTCCATGAGCCCAGCAGATCTGTCTGGGGGAATGCGCAAAAGAGTTGGGCTTGCTCGCGCCATCGCTGTACAGCCGGAGGTGATTCTGTACGATGAGCCCACGACGGGGCTCGACCCAATCAATACGGCTCGGGTGAATCATATGATTATGGGTCTCCAAGAGAAGTTGAACTTTACGAGTATTGTCGTGACCCACGATATGGGCAGTGCTTTTACCGTGAGCGACCGTATGGCTATGGTTCACTCCGGGAGGATTATTGCCCAAGGAACGAAAGAAGAGTTTCGTGCAATTGAAGACAAACGGGTGCGCGACTTCATTCAGGGGCGTGCGCCTGTTCAGGAAGATGTTCTGACCTTACTCAATGCCTGAGAGTGGAGACGGGACGCCCTACCCTGCATCGACTTCCTTTTCTATGCACCCGACTTGATACTTCTTGAATTCCTTCAATACGCTGACAGCCAGGGGCTACCCTAGTTAGTGAGTGCCCGACGTAGCTGAGTGGGGCCACAGAATAAGAGATGTTACGGCGAAAATCGATTGCCTTGACGTGAACTAGACATCGGTCTCTGCTCAGGGCAGGTTTTAGTAATGGTGTCTCGTGACGTCAAAGTAGGGCTATTCGTGCTCATGGGGCTGACAATGATAGGCCTCTCCGTTTTCTTGATTGGAGATGAACGTAGTCTCTTTTCGAAACACGAATTGATCCGAGCCGCCTTTAAAGATGTTCAAGGCCTGAGTAAAGGCTCGCCAGTTCGCATGGGTGGCGTGGATATTGGCCGAGTTGTCGACCTGGGCTACGGAGCCGAAGAGCGAGACGATACGATTTTCGTTCGGATGGAAGTCGTTGCTGACGAAGCACGACGTATTCGAGAAAATTCTGTCGCTAGCGTCGAAGGAAAAGGATTTCTCGGCGATAAGATGGTGGTCATCACGGTGGGTGACCCTAACCTGCCTCGTATTCCCGCCGGCGCTTTGATTCCTAGCGAAGAATCACGGGATATCGCTGCGATGATCAGCGACTTACGCAAAGCTGCCGCCGGAGCAGATCGGGTTATCGCCAACCTTGAAAAGACAACATCTGCTCTGGCGGATAAAGACTTACATAAGAATATCAAGGAGGGCATGGAAAACCTGGCGGGGGTGCTCGCATCGTTAAATTCCAACCAGGGTTACCTCGGCCGTTTGATCAACGACCCGAAAGAGTCGAAAAATATCTCCACAACCGTGAGTAGTTTAAGGAGGTCTGCCGGAGAGTTGCAGGGCTTATTGAGTGCGACGAAGCGGGTGATGAGTCGGGTTGAAACGGGCCCAGGATTCATCCACGAGGTGATTTACGATTCGAGTGGCAGCCGGGCCCTGGCTCAGATTGGTGGCGCCGCAGAAGAAATCGGCGCTTCGCTGGCCGATTTACGTCAAGGCAATAGCCTCGCGCACGAGGTTCTTTACGGTGAAGACTCCGGAAAAATTGTTAAAAACCTCGAGGAAGCATCCTCGGATATAGCATTGATCGTTGACGGCTTACGTCAAGGGAAAGGCACGCTAGGAGCCTTTCTGGTCGATCCATCGGTCTACGACGATATCAAGGTTCTGCTCGGCAATGTTGGTCGAAATCGTTCGTTGAAAGCCTTGGTACGCTACTCGATTGCTCGAGATGAGAAAGCCGGGCGAGTGATTGACCCTGAGCCAAGTCCGGAGGTCGCAAAAGGGTCCTCCAAGCCTGCCGCCCAGCTGAAAAGTTCAAAAAAGTCTCCAGCAACCGTCACATCGTCTCAAGGGGCGCAGGGGCAGACGAAGGCATTCAAGGCACCGGAGCCTCCATCGAAGGCCGGACGGGCACAATTAAGCACGCCTCTGGATTGAGCCTGAGCGAATCCCCACTAGACTGACGCCTATGCGTTTTTCTTCGCGAGGTTTTCGTACCCTGATTCTTCTTGGCGTTTTTGGCGTGGCATCTCATTTTGCCCTCGAATCAGGCAGTGGAGGACTTTGGCACGGCTTGAGAGCTGCTCATGCTGTGGTGGGTGGCGAGGCACAGGTCCCTTACGATCTCACTCAGTTGCGGGCGGTCAACGCCACGCTTGATTTGATCCGAAAGAAGTACGTCGAACCGGGTCGAGTGCATCCGCGCCAAATGTTTCTTGGCGCTCTCGATCAAATCCCGAACGCGGTCGCTCCCGTGATCGTGACTCACGAGGAGAAGTCCCCGACGGTGCGGGTGCGAGCTTTCGGTGAAGAGAAAGACTTTCGCGTCGATAACGTCCAGGGGCCCTGGGACGTGGCCGCTCGTTTGCGCGAAGTCTTTGTCTTCTTGCAGCAGCATCTGAAAGATACCAGCGTGAAGTTACCGGATGTCGAATATGCAGCTGCTAATGGTATGCTTCAGACTCTGGACCCGCATAGCGTTTTCTTACCGCCAGAGGCTGTCGCAGAAATGAACGTTTCCACGTCTGGTCACTTTGGTGGCCTGGGAATTGTGATCAGCATTCGTGACCAAATGCTTACGGTAATGCGTCCAATGGCTGGAACACCAGCAGGTCGAGCAAAGTTAGTGCGTTTCGATCGAATCACGAAGATCAATAATGAGTCAACGCTGAATATGCCTCTGGAGGATGCGGGCGAGCGCCTGCGTGGTGAACCGGGGAGCCCGGTCACGATTTGGATTCATCGAGATGGCAAGGATGGTTGGAAGGGGTCGCGACCCTTTGAATTAGTCCGAGAAGTCATTCGCGTGAACTCGGTCGAGCATCGGGCTTTGAGCGACGGGGTGGGTTATATTCGCCTGAAACAATTTCAGCAGACAACCGCGGCGGAATTAAAGAAAGCTCTGGGAGAATTGCGCAAGAAAGGGCCGATACAAGGCCTTGTTCTTGATCTGAGAGACGATCCCGGTGGGTTATTGGACCAGGCCAAGAAGGTGGTTGATACCTTTCTGGCCGATGGGGTCATTTATGCGACAGAGGGGCATAGCGAGGGGCGTCACGAAGCTCGAGCGGTCAGGGCTGGTACGGAGCCGAATTATCCGATTGCTGTACTCGTGAATGGCAATTCAGCCAGTGCCAGTGAAATTGTCAGTGGCGCTTTGAAGAATCAAAAGCGTGCTGTTGTCGTGGGGCAGACCACCTTCGGCAAAGGCTCTGTGCAATTAGTTTTTCCTGATGTCACAACGGATGGAGCAGCTCTGAAGCTAACGATTGCTCAATACTTAACACCCGGAGATATCTCGATTCAGGGCGTCGGGGTGACGCCTGATATTAAGCTCTCGCCGATGACGGTGGATACTCTCGAGCTCGATATGTTTGAGAACGAGAATGATATTAAGGAGCGTGATTTAGCTCAAGTTTTGGTCGCGGGTGGCAAGCGTTCTCAGCAGCCACCGACCTATACTTTGCGCTACAATCTGCCTCCTCAGGTCCGTGAGGAGATTCGACTTCGAGGTGCTGCTGTAGACGATGATAGTTTTGAGTTGGATGCGCCGATTGAGCTTTCGAAGCAAATTGTGACGGCCATGAAGCCCGGAAAGAGCTCTGCGCAATTGAGCCAGCTTGAGGAGACCGTTGCTGAATTGCAAAGCAAGCAAATGAGTCTTGTGGAAAAAGCACTCGCTTCTTATGCCATTGATTGGCGAGCCGCTCCCGAAGGTTACGAAGAGGGTCCGCTGCCCGAGGAACTGGAAGTGACTGTGAAGACCGATCGTCCGAAGGACGCGGTTCAGGCAGGTCAAGAGATGACCTTGACGGTGAAAGTAACCAATCATGGGAAAGTGCCCGTGTACCGACTCTATGGCTTAACCAAGAGTGATGCGGGCTACTACGATCAACGAGAGTTAGCGTTCGGTCGGATTGAGCCGGGACAGAGCAAAGAGGCGAGCGTACCCCTCGGCTGGTGCTCTGTGGAGGGACGCCGCTTCGATTCAACTCAGCCGATTCAGGTCGATGCTCAGAGAACTTGTCGCCTGCCGATGGACGCCGTCACACGCCAAGATGTCGTGAGCATCCGTTTTCACGCAGATAAGGCCGATGCGCCTGGAGATGTTGAATTTCGGCCTACTGTCGAGAGCCTGCCCCGTCCTAACTTTGCCTACAGCTATCATATTGTCGATAATCGTCATGCCAACGAAAATGGTTTCTTGGAAAAAGGAGAAGGAGCCACGATTTATCTGCACGTGAAGAATGTGGGCGAGGGCGCGAGTCAACAGGGCCAGGCGAATTTGGGGAACCTTTCCGGAGATGGTGTTCTCCTCAAGGACGGGCGTTTCGATCTTGGAGCAATGGCGCCGGGAGAAGAAAAAGATGTCGCCTTTACTTTTGATCTATTGCCCTCGCTGAAAGAAGAGCAGATCAAATTACAACTGAGTGCGATAGATCGCGAGCTCCGAGTGGTGAGTTCTGAGAAATTGACTTTGCCAGTTCGTCTATCGGGAGAGCCTCCTCGCCCGAAGAAGGTCGACTTGGGTTTGCGGACCAAGGCGAAGACCAGTCTGTTCTCGAGTGCGGAGTCTCAAGCTGAGCCCTTTGCTTTCTTACCGGCTGGGAGCACCTTACGTGCCTTTGGTGAGCTCGGTGGTTTTTATCAGGTAAAGTTGCCCAATGAAGACTTTGCATTTGTGGCGAAAGATACGATTGAGCTGACGTCCGGGGTCACGTCCAGCGATCAGCCCATGCCTGCACTTTCCCATTCTCCTCCTCTATTGACAGTGCGCGCTGATGCGTTGTCGACCCGTGGAGAGAGTATGCCGATTCACGTTGATGTCAGCGACGATAGCGGAGGCGTCCAAGACGCTTACGTCTTTGTCGGAGCTCGAAAAGTCTATTATGCGCCGAATCCAGAGAAACATGGCGAGAAGATGAGTTTTGAGCTCGACGTGCCTTTGAAGCCGGGAATGAATGTCGTGACGGTTGTAGCTCGAGAGAACGAAGATATTGCTTCTCGTCGCGTGGTCGTTGTACGTAAAGATGGTCCACAGGGTGAAGCGTTGCCAACGCCCCGCTACGAACTCTTAGGTGAAAATTGGGAATTTTCTTCTCGGTGACTCTTTGAAGGTGGGGAGAATGTCGATTGAAGGAGGGGCAGAATGTCGATGTTCTTCGCTCCTGCTTGGCGCTCCCCACAACGCTCAGCTAAAGATAGAGGGGCCTCTGGTCTGAAAGCCTAGGTGAGAATGATTCGTTTAAATATCAATATCGATCATGTTGCAACGTTGAGAAATCAGCGCGATGCCGGCTACCCTTGTCCGCTGCAGGCAGCGCGTGCCTGTCTCGAAGCGGGAGCCGATGGCATCACGATTCATTTGCGTGAAGATCGTCGGCATATCCGGGACCAAGACGTTACTGAGATAGCTGCTTATTTGAGAGACCTGCCCCTCGATATTCCGTTTCGAGAAGAAAAGGTTTTGAACCTGGAAATCGCCGCAACTGAAGAAATGCTGAATATTGCGCGTAGCGTGGGGCCGGATGTCATTACCCTCGTTCCTGAGAAGCGCGAAGAGCGGACAACCGAAGGAGGGTTGGACGTGATCGGTCAGCGAGGAGCGATTGAAGCGTTTGCCACGATGTGTCGAGCAGAGGAGATTAAATTATCTCTCTTTATCGAGGCGAGTCTTCCTCAGGTAGAAGCCAGTCAAGCAATCGGTGCTCAGCAAATTGAGTTCCATACGGGCCATTATTGTGAAGCATCATCGGTCGAGCAGAAGCACTATATCGAAGCTTTGCGGCTGGCCTGTGAGCGTGCTGCAGCGCTTGGTCTTGAGGTGGCTGCTGGTCATGGGTTGAATCAACATAATGTTGCCCCGATTGCGGCCCTACCTCATTTAGTTGAACTAAATATTGGTCACGCAGTCATTGCAGACTCTATTTTGGTTGGCCTCTCTCAAGCCGTGCTGCAGTTGCGAGGGGCGATCGACCGTGGGGTCGCGCCGGCGAGCTAAGTAATCGAAGGCGATTGTTCAGTCGAGGCCTATCGAGTCATTCCTGGCGGTTCCTGGGGACTGGAAATTTTTTCAATATGTCCCGAGCGCACTTCGATAAAGGCGTCCGCGGTCTGTAACTCTAGGTACCCTTGGGGAGTGATGCCTTCCACTGTGCCGTGCAGCGTACTGTCCTGCAGCGCACTGTCCTGCAGCGCACTGTCCTGCATCTTTGCTCGGGCAGGGTTCAGCAGTGAACCCGAGGGTCTTTGGTCATCTCTTTTTTCTTGTCTTTCTCGCGTCGCCTCAGGAGGCGCGCCGTTCTCTACTTGAGCGTCACTGATCCAGACGCTTTTCCCTCGGAGAAAGTTGAGGGCTTGTATCTCGGGATGGAACGATTCAAGCCCTTTGAGCAGGAAGTTCGGCACGAGGGATTCTAGACTCGCAAGAAGGTCAATCATCAAAGGCTCATGAGCGGTATTTCGGCTGGACGCTCCCTGGGCGCGTAAAGATGTGGCGCGACCCTCCAGGTGCGGAGGGAATTCCTTAAGCTGGGTATTGATTCCAATGCCGACGATGGCTCCCAATTGTTGCCCTTGAAACCGCCCTTCGACCAGGATGCCTCCCAGCTTCTTTTCGTTCACCATGATGTCGTTGGGCCATTTCATGGAGACAGGAGCTGAAAGTCTCGGCTCTAGGGTTAGGCAGAGGGCCAGTCCGACAAGCAAGCTGAGGCCTGCGGATTGGTGGAAGTTGACGGGAAGTCGTAATACAAGACTCAGGGCTAAGGAGTCACCGGGAGGGGCATGCCAGGCATTACCCCGTCGACCTCGACCTGAGTGTTGCTCATAGGCACAGAAGACTGCCCCATTCGGCACTTGGTTGCGGAATGCCTCCAGGGCCTCATCGTTGGTGGAGCCGAGTTCATCGAATAGCCGTAGAGGGCGCCCCCAGCGGAGTTGGCGCTCTTGGCGAAGTCGATCGAAGAGAGGGCGATCAAACCATGTTGGAGAGTACTGACCGGCTTTGCTGAAAGAACTGACCGCAGGCTCGGGCGCGGGCGGCTTGGAGGAGTTCGATGGGGCAGAGGTCACCGAGTACCTGTTTCAGCACTAGAAACGGAGTGCTTTGCATTTCCTTCTAGGGTGAGGCGCAGGCTGATATCAGCTGCTGGAGCTGAATGCGTGAGTGCGCCGACACTAATTACATCGACTCCGCTCCCGGCGAGTTCTGGAATTTTTTCCAGGGTGACTCCTCCAGAGACTTCTAAGATCGCTTTGCCTTTACCGCAGGCGATAGCCTCTTGCAGAAGTGGGAGGCTCATATTGTCTAAGAGTAGAATATCGGCTCCGGCGTCAAGGGCTTCTTGTACTTCGATGAGATTGGTGACCTCAACTTCGATACGAGTTGTATGGGGTGCAGCTGCTCGAGCCCGTTTGACTGCCGGGAGAATGCCTCCAGCGGCTACGATGTGGTTGTCTTTGATCATTACGGCCGAACCTAATTGATCTCGGTGGTTGAGCCCTCCGCCGTCGAGCACTGCCTGACGCTGGAGAGCGCGCAGGCCGGGAATGGTTTTCCGGGTGTCAACTATGCGGGCTTTGCCTTGAGCTGCTTTCACATACTTGGCCGTCAAGGAGGCTGTGCCGCTGAGTTGTTGCAAAAAATTGAGAGCACAGCGTTCGGCCATGAGCAGTGCTTGGGCATTCCCTTCAACCCTTACTATCTCGTCGCCGATTTCGGCTTTTTCACCATCAGCAATCAATACCTCTACGCGACAACCAGGATCGAGAGCTCGAAAGGTCAGGCCGAAGAGTTCGATGCCAGAAACGATCAATGGTGACTTGGCTACGGCTACAGCCTTAGCCTCGGTGCTGCGTTCGATTGTTGAGCGAGTCGTCAGGTCACCCCCAGCTAGATCTTCGTCGAGAGCGCGCCGGATGATTTCTTGGAGAGCGAGAGAGTAGGTCACGGCAAAAAACCTAGCGACTTTCGAATTGAGCTCAAGCGGCGAAGGGATTCTGCTCCTCCAACAAGACGTATTTATGCAAGACCATAGCCTTGAACCAAGATGATCACTAAGAGATTGCAGCCAGCGTGAACAAGAGCCGAAGTGAAGACGCTGCGCCGACGATCAAAAACCCAGCCAAAGAGCAGAGAAGGAAAGAAGACAGCCAGGCGATGCGGTTGCAGATTTGTGGCGAAATGCCCGAGCGCGAAGAGTAAGCTCGCGATGATTTGAGCGGAAGTGAGTGCTCCGCCGAGGAGGGGCAGTCGACGTTGCCAAGAAAATTGACGACTCAATTGCTTCTGGAGGTAGCCGCGGAAAAAGACTTCTTCAGGAAGAGCTATGACGATGAGGTGCATCAGGGCAATCTCGATGAAGGACCAAGCAGGCAGGGATAGACCGAGCCCGGCGATGGGTTCGATGGCGAATGCGCGCGCGAAGTCGAAGGTGCCGGGAATCTGGTGCCAGTAGCGAAAGGCCCAGGAGTAAGGCAGAGCGATGATTGCGAGAATAACTCCACTCCAAATCAGGGAGCTCAGGAAGCGAGAGATCAGTTTTTTCGGCTGAAGGGGAGTCCGTTCAAAAAGGCCGCCGAAAGAAAGGCCGCTTGCTCGGAGCACTGCATCTTCTCTGGCCCTTTCGAGGTTTGTTTTACTCTCTGTCGCTTTGTTTTCTGCCGCTTTGTTCTCTGCCGCTTTGTTCTCTGCCGCTTCGTTCTCTGAGAGGCCTGGTGATGGTGTTCCGCGCTCGACCGTACCAAAGGTTCCCCAAAATCCTGCTCCCAAAAAAATAA
>JAKVCH010000093.1 GCA_022447485.1 Polyangiaceae bacterium
TTAGCTACTTCGAAGCCGATGCGCTTGCTCGCTTCTTCAATGCTCGCTTACCAACCGAATTTGAATGGGAAGCCGCAGCACGCTCGGGGCGGCTGAGCGGCATCAACCAAGTTTGGGAATGGACGAGCTCCGCCTATGCGCCATATCCAGGCTACCGTACGTCACCGGGGGCTGTGGGAGAATACAATGGGAAATTCATGCACGCTCAATATGTGCTCAGAGGTTCCTCCTTTGTGACAGACCCAAGCCACCGTCGTGTCAGTTATCGCAACTTTTTCCCAAGTGAGACCACCTTCCAGTTTAGCGGCTGCCGTTTGGCTCAAGATCGTCCATCCTAATACCATCCTGTTCCGCAAGCCCAGCTCAACAAGCCCAGCTCAACAAGCCCAGCTCACGATCACCCGATGAACCAAGCATTCAAATCCGACGTACTCTTTGGCCTCAATAGCTCCCCAAAAAGCTTACCTTGTAAGTGGCTCTACGATTCTCGAGGCTCCGCCCTCTTCGAGGCAATCTGTGATACTCCAGAATATTACGTCACCCGGACCGAGCTTTCTCTCCTGCGCTCTGTTGTCGACAAGGTCGCGTCCCTAGTGGGTCCAAATATTGATGTACTCGAGCCAGGAGCTGGGGCCGGAATAAAAATACAACTTCTACTCGATGCTCTTCAGTCTCCACGAACGGTCGTCCCGATCGAAATTAGCCCAACAGCGCTTGAGCAGACGGCGAGAACTCTGAAGAAAAAGTATCCGGAGCTGAATATAGAGCCGGTCGTCGCTGACTTTACCTCAGAATTTGAGCTTCCAGCACACTTTGGTCGTGATGTTGAAAAAAAAATGATCTTCTTCCCGGGGTCAACTATCAGCAACTTTGGTCCAGAGGAACGCAGGCAACTGCTCAGCAACTGGCATGATCTGCTTCAACCAGGGGACTTTTTGTTCATCGGGGCAGACCTCATCAAAGACCGCCGCGTTTTAGAGCGCGCCTACAATGATAAGTCTGGTATCACTGCACAGTTCAACCTCAATCTTCTCGAGAGAATCGCCCGAGAGCTTCAAACGAACCTCGACCCCTCGACATTTCGCCACCGCGCCTTCTTCAATGAAGCACAAAAAAGAATTGAGATGCACTTAGAAAGTCGGCAGGACCAATCGCTAGAAATAGAAGGGCAAGATTTTTCCTTTTCGGAGGGCGAATCGATTCACACAGAAAATAGCTACAAATTTAGCGTTACGGGCTTTCAAGAAACGACCGTCGCAGCGGGCTTCTGCCCAGTTGAAACCTTTGTGGATGAAAATCAACTTTTCAGCCTGCACCTGATGACCGTACAAGACTGACGGCTTATAAGCCGCCTATGTCCGGCTCTTCGACAGACGCTGCTAGCTCTCCACCTCGACCGAAAAAAAACGTCGCTAAAAGCGGCCTCTTTCTCACCGCCGCCAAAGTCTACTTCATTCTCATCGGCTTAGCCCAGCAGATAGCATTGAAACACGTCCTGGGGCTTGGTGGATATGGTGCCTATTCAACGGCCTCCTCGGTGAATAGCATCACCTACAACCCCCTGAACCAAACCTCTATTTTGGGAGTCAGTCGAGAAACTGCCCACGGTAGCAGCGACGAGCGAGCCGCCATCTTCCGCCAACTCCTGAAATTTCACGGTTTGATCTCTGGGGTTGTCGCCCTTGCTTTCGCGGCTCTCGCGACTCCAATCGCGAGCAGGCTAGGCGCGCCCCATGTAGCAACACCTTTACTCGTTCTGAGTGCTGTGATCTTGGGCTACGGCTTTTACACTCCAATGATTGGCTACCTCAACGGTCAGCATCGCTTTGGCGCACAGGCAGCTCTCGACGTCACGGCAGCTACATTGAGAACCATAGGTCTGATCGCTGGAGCCTATTGGGGAGGCGTCGTAGGAGCTACCCTGGGCTTCGCAGTGACCGCAATCGTCATGGTCGTCATTACCTCCCAAGTCAGTGGAACCGGCTTTTCTTCCAAAAGTCAGTTCTCCCTTTCTATCTACCTGAAGTTCTTCGGGCCTCTGCTCGCCGGCCAAGTTCTTTTAAACCTGCTCTTCCAGGCAGATTCATTACTTTTGCGCCGCTTTGCCGCCACGGCAGCTCAAAGCGCAGGATTATTACCAACTGCAGCTGACCCCTATGTCGGAGCCTACCGAGCGGCCCAGCTCTTTTGTTTTTTACCCTATCAACTCTTGATGAGCATCACTTTTATTCTCTTCCCCCTCCTTGCGGGCAGCTGGAAGAAAAATGATCTCGAAAAGGCGAAGGAATATATCTCCACAGGCACACGCTTAGCCGTATTGATCGCTGGACTACTGGTAACAGGCCTAGTGAGTAACCCGGAAAAGTTGATCACTCTCGTCTACGGAGGGGATGCCGCTCACCTCGCCCAGCAAGCGATGAGCATCCTGGCTGTTGGCTTAGGCTTCTTTAGTGTGTTGGGTGTTATAACTTCCGCTCTCAACAGCATTGGAGGCGAAAAAGATGCTCTGCTCGTCATTGGCAGCTCGACAATCATGGTCGCCCTCTTCTGCTTCTTTGGGGTATCGCGTACCGACCTCTCCGTCGAACTCCTTTCCACTACAGCAATGGCAACATCTTCGGCGCTGGTCGCGGGAACCTTGCTGAGCATCGGGTTGCTCTATCGTCGCGCCGGAAGAACGCTGTCGCTCATAACACTCCTCAAAGTTATCTTGGCCGCAAGCTGCGCCATCTTAATATCCCAACAGTTCGCAAAGCTTGGGCTCAATTTCTATCTCGACATAGCGGCCAGGGCATTCGTAGGCACCGTGGTTTATTTCTTCTTCTTAGGCCTGGTCCGCGAATTAAACAGAGAAGATCTGCAGGCTCTCCGCTCTCTATTTAGAAGCTAAAGGAGACGATTGGTCCCAACGTTATTACCCCATGCCGGACTACCTCATGCCGGCCGCTTCGCAGCAACAAGTAGAATATTCAGCGATGGCCAAAAGCATCCCGAGCTTGCTGGTTCTCCTCAGCTTGCTCACTTTCAGCCAAAATTGCCTTACGAACGAAAAGTTCCTCGAGAGTTTCGTGGAGCGGTGAAACAGACTCCACCGGTTGCTTCTTGTCCACCGAATAGGCCAGCAGTTCAGCCAACGCAGATTTGCCGGGGAGCTCTACTCTCAAGCGACCTCCAGCTTCTTCAAAGCCCCAACTATTCTTCGAGCAATACTCCCTCAACTGAGAATCTTGAGACAATAGGACAACCGCAATTCTTTGGTCATCCCCCCTCAAAAGCTCATCTAATTGACCGCTCACCACAATCTTGCCTTTCCGCATAATGGTGACTCGGTCGCATAAAGTCTCAACGTCACCGAGAATATGGGTGGAAAAGAAAATCGTACGACCATTCTTTCGCTCTTCAATAATCAAGTCTTTGACCTCTTTCCGACCGATGGGGTCTAACCCACTCATTGGCTCATCAAGAATCAACAGCCTAGGATCGCCCACCAAAGCAGCTGCAAGACCAGTTCGCTGCAACATGCCCTTCGACAAGCGCTTCACCGGCCGATCTGCAGCGTAAAGAATACCGGTTTTACCCAGAACCTCCTTGACTCGGGAACGCAAGGCAGCGCCACTTAGGCCCGAGAGCTGACCGCTCATTGTCACGAACTCCATTGGCGTCAGGAAAGGATGAACGTAGGGGTTTTCCGGTAAAAAGCCGATTTTTCGGCGTGCTTCTGGATGACTGACAGGTTCACCAAAAAGCCGGGCCGACCCTTGGGTTGGCTCGATTAAACCCATCAACATTTTTATTGTGGTCGTCTTACCAGCTCCATTTGGCCCTAAGAAACCGAAGATATCGCCATCTTGGACAGAAAAAGAGACACCTCGAACGGCTTCAACTTTCTTTCTCCGCAAGCCAAGGCGAAAGGTTTTTTCCAAATTTTCAACAGCGATCAGGGGGGCTTCCACAAGATAGTTTATCTCTCTTCACTGGCCGAGGCGATAGCAAGGAGCCCCTCGGGGGAATAAAGGGCAAATTCAGTTGGTTCCGCTTTCCGGGGCGCATCGGGCCTGCGTCCACACCCTCGACAAGCCCGAATAAGCAATCTAGCCTCTGCGGGGAACTTGTCTTTCTGAACCCTGTCTTGTCATGTCTCGCCGTTTCACCCACTCATCGCAACAGAACTCAGGACCTTCTCGCAGGAGACCTCAATTCCTGACGACGAAAGGGGTGCAACCGCTCCTAGGCAGCGGCCTTCTGGCAGCTATCACCTTGAGCCTTCATCCGGCAGCAGCTCAGGGAAACGCACCACCGCCTCCTCCGCCTCCTCCACCTCCTCCAGTCGTCGATGATGCGGTCTCTCAAGACGAAGGCTCTTCTCCCAATGCCGGCTCTTCTCCCAATGCAGGCTCTTCCCCTAACGAAGGCTTGGCCGACAATTCTTCTCAACAAGGCAATACCTCGAACGAAGAAACCTCCGACGGCTCAACAGACAACGCACTTGAAACCACGACTACTCAGGCGAGTGGCCCTGGCACCAAACAGGCTCAACCGCCTGTGCTACCTCCCCGAGCAGCGGCAACAACAACAGTCTCTGCGGGTGCGAGCGCCAGCATCAACGATGAACTCGCGCTTCAGGGAGCTTCCACCTCAAGAGAGTACGAGGAGTTCTTTCGGGCGACGCAAGTTCATCGTCTGAGCACGCCATCCGGATCCACCGGCCTGGTTCACGTAAAAGAAGCAGGCTCGGGCGCCGTCGGCAGCTTTCGATTTCAGCTACTCGCCAGCTACATGGGCAAGAAAGGGTTTCTCTGCAGTGAGAACTACCCCTGCCCCGCTCCTGGTACAGGAGCTCTGCAGGAGGAAGACCGAGCTCGGCATGGCGAGGGACATATCAGCATCTCCTTCACGCCTTTACCTTTCCTGGAAGTGTTCACCGCACTCCACAACTCGTCCAGCGATAATAGCGCGGGTGTTCCCCAGCTACTTCAGGTCGTCGGCGATTGGAGCTTAGGGGTGAAAGGTTTCCGACCAGCTCAGCCAGACAAGATATTTTATTATGGCGGTGAAGCAGAAGTCTCCTTTCTCACCGGATCCGGCAGTGTCGGTTTCGACGGTGCGGCAACCAGCGTTGCCCTACGAGCATTAACCACGATCGATCTCAATAACCGCACAGATCCCGAAGATCGACTTCCTTTGAGGTTTCACGCCAACCTTGGCTATTTCTTCGACAACTCAGGCAAGCTGGTAGAAGACGTTGAAACGACCCTCGGGGAACCGATTCAGCGAACTTCCCGCTATGGGCTAGGTATTTCCCGGGTCGATTCTTTGGAAATTGGAATCGCAGCAGAATATATCAACCCTTGGGTACGCCCCTTTCTCGAGTGGAGCTTTGACATTCCAGTTGGACGACAGGGCTATGTTTGCTCGCCCACCGGAGCGGCATCGAGAGGAGAACTCTGTCTCTTTGATGTGCAGCAATTTCGCCAGACAGGCGATTATTGGTCCATTACGCCGAGTCGCCTCACCTTAGGGGCTCGCGGCTATCCTTGGCAGTCATCGGGACTCGCTCTAACCTTGGCCGCAGATATTGGGACAGGGGCAACGCGCAATTTTGTTGAGGAAATCAAACCCGAAAACCCCTACTCGATCTGGTTCGGGATTGGCTACGCCATCGACACCCGACCACCGCTGCCTGCTCCGCCGGTTGAAGTAGTTCAAGCTTCCCCGCCAGAGCAGCGCCGTTATATTCTTGGGCGAGTGAAGGATAGTAGCGGAACAAGCATCATACCCGATGCTTTGATTCGCTACGACGGCATCAACATGAGCGGTTTGATCGCAAATGAATTCGGTCTCTTTCTCACCCAGGATCTGCCTCCAGGGGAGTATAGCTTTAAGGTTCATGCCGACGAATACCGAGAGGGTATTTGCAATGCTGTGATTACTGATTCACTACCCACTCCAATACAACCGGCAGAGTCTGTGGAGTCTACCAAAATCGAAATGGATGATGGCGCAGAGACGCCGAGTGCCGCTGATAGAGTTAACGATGCAGATGCAGCTCAAGAAGCTGATGCGGCTCAAGAAATAGCCGAAGCTTCTCCTAGTCAAGCAGAAGACTCCCCTGCAGAGGCTCAAACTCTGGACGAGTTCCCATCGGAGCCCTTTCTCGATGCTGCCGGAAATATAATGTTTCCCTTAGAATGCGAGCTGAAAGAACTGCCAAGAGTTGCCACACTCGATGGTTTGCTTATCGATTCAAATACAAGCGGCGCCGTGCCTGATGCAACGGTCGTGATCACAGACAACTTGGATCGTTCCCTGGAATTGCAAGTTGATGCAGCTGGGGCCTTTGAGTTTCGCAATGTGCCCTTCGGTTCGGCGCGCATTGTCGGACATGCGCCGGGTTATCTCTCGACAGTCATACCCGTCAAAATTGATAAGCGCGGGAAGTTAGAGGTGCATCTGGTGATGAACCCTCGACCCGTAACTCCTAATATCGTCTACCAAGATGGCGTCATCACTCTCAAGCAGCGCATTCACTTCATGGGTGACACGACCGAGATTGCTGCGGATTCGATGTTCATTGTGGAAGAACTCGCTCTTCTACTCGAAGAGAACCTAGGCCTACGGAAAGTGGAAATCGGCGTTCACACAGATAGCCAAGGGGCACCAAGTGCCTTACAGCGACTCAGTCAAGATCGAGCAGAGGCTCTCATTCGCCTATTAGGTCATCTAGGGATCAGCAAACACAGGATGGTTGCTCGTGGCTACGGCTCTGACGCTCCGCTTGTTGCCAATGTAACAGGAGAGGCCCAGTCCGCGAACGAACGAGTGGTCGTCAAAGTCATCGAGGAAGATGCTCAGTCATCCGCGGGCGACACTGAGGGCGAGTAAGGCCTCTCAGCGGCCGAACGCAGCGTTCTTGAGTGAAAGCATCGTCGAGAAGGCGGACGCCTCGACGACGAGGCGTCGCTCTCTGCCTAGAGTGAAGAGAATAACTGAGCGCCGAATAACTGAGCGCTCCGAATGACTTAGCGCTCGTCTGTATCGCCATCTGAGGAAGTCAGCTCCTCTGATAAGGCACGACGTTTTTCCTCATCTTCACGCTTAATTTCGCCGAGCACTCCGTCGATCTCCGCACGGATATCGGCTCGTTCATCGTAGGAGAAGCGCAATTCAGGAACGCGTCGCATGCGCACGACAGGAGCAAGAGAAGCCCGTAAACCCGGCGCCATGCGATTCATCGCGGCGAGGGCCTGCTGCCGTTCCTGCTGCCCATCATCTCCAAACATTAAGCGAACAGCGACTTGCGCCACACTCAAGTCAGGAGTGACACGCACGTCTTGAATCGCCAAAGCAGCTACCCGTGGGTCCGCGACCTCTCGAGCTAGTTCAGCGCTCAAATGCTTACGGATAGCACCAGCGACCCGACGGTTTCGAATATTGCTCATAGTAATTCTCGAGGAAAGATTTGCCCGTCCCCTAGATTAGCAGATCTCGAGGGATCAGACGAAAAAAGCCGACCGCCTGGGCAGATCGACTCTTTCAACGGAGAGACAAGCTCTTCAGCAGCCCTCTTTCTTTCCCCTCACGAGGAATGAAGTGAAAGAGGCCCTGCTGTATTAGTGGCTCTGCTCTATTCGAGGCTCTGCTTCACTTCCTCCACATCGAAGGCCTGGATGATATCACCAACATGAATATCGTTCATGTCGTCCAGCGAAATACCGCACTCGTAGCCATCTTTCACTTCCTTGACATCTTCCTTGAAACGCTTCAGCCCAGAAACTTTACCTTCCCAGACTAGCTTGCCTTCTCGCTCCAATCGAGCGCCGCAGCCACGACGGATGAGCCCAGAGGTAACCATTGAACCCGCCACAGTGCCTGATTTGCTGATACGGAAAGTCTGAAGCACCTCGGCCTTGCCGAGCTCCTTTTCGACCAACTTCGGAGCAAGCAAGCCCTCCATTGCCAACTTCACGTCATCTAACACGGAGTAGATGATGCTGTACTGGCGAATCTGAACGCCTTCGCGCTGCGCAACCGTCGCTGCTTTACCTGCAGGTTTTGCATTAAAACCGACGATGATTGCCCCAGCCGCTACGGCGAGGTTCACATCATTCTCGGTGATCGCTCCTGCGGATTGAAGTACGATACTGACGCGTACCTTGTCTGTAGTGAGCCCCTGCAGAGATTCTGCGACAGCTTCGGCCGAACCGGCCACATCTGCCTTAACAATCACCTTGAGCTCCAGCTGCTCATCCTGGCTCATTAACTTCGCAATCTCTTCGAGAGTGCGAGGTCGATTGCCTGCCGAAGGAGCTAAGCTACGCCGCTCTTTGACTTTACGAGTGTCAGCAATCTCCTGGGCCTTCTTCAAGTTCTTCAATACATAGACTTGATCGCCAGCTCGCGGAACTTCACTCAGACCCACGATAGCAACTGGATCTGATGGTCCGACAGACTTCAAACTACGCCCGGCCCAATCTTGCATGGCGCGCGTCTTGCCGAAACCAGCGCCAGCCAAGACCACATCGCCTTTATTCAAAGTGCCTTCGGTAACTAATACTGTTGCCACCGGACCTCGCCCGCGATCGAGCTGCGCTTCAATCACAATACCAGAGGCGGGCTTATTGGGATTAGCACTGAGCTCCATGATCTCGGCCTGGAGGATAAGCTTCTCCAATAGGTCAGGGATACCTTCTCTAGTTTTAGCCGAAACCTCAATGAATAGTGCGTCGCCGCCCCATTCCTCCGGTACAAGCCCCACTTCACTCAGTTCGCGACGAACTCTTTCAGGCTGAGCGCCCGGCACGTCACACTTATTGATTGCCACAACAAGAGGGACTCCTGCAGCTTTAGAATGCTGAATCGCCTCCTTCGTTTGGGGCATGACACCATCGTCCGCAGCAACGACCAACACGACGATATCCGTCGCCTGAGCTCCGCGAGCTCGCATTTGAGTGAATGCCGCATGGCCGGGAGTATCGAGGAAAGTAATTTTTCCCTGAGGTGTCTTCACGGAATAAGCGCCAATATGCTGGGTGATACCCCCAGCTTCTCCGGAAGCGACATTCGAACTACGAAGAGCGTCCAGGAGGCTCGTCTTCCCGTGGTCGACATGACCCATCACAGTCACGACCGGTGGGCGCGGCTCCATTTGCTCAGCAGAGTCTTCACTCACGCTCATTCCCTGAGCCTTCGCGACCTGCTCTTCTTCGCTGACCGCAACATCTTCTACCTCCCAACCAAACTCATCACCAATAATCTTGGCGGTGTCCGCGTCGAGAGTGCTGTTGATGTTGATCCCCGGCATGCCG
>JAKVCH010000094.1 GCA_022447485.1 Polyangiaceae bacterium
CATGAGTGAACGAACCGCTGTCCCGGCAGAAGCAACGGTCGTGATCAACGTTTCAGCAACGAGCATCAATGCTGGACCAGGAACGTTGAACACAGGCAACTTCCCTTCGGAACAGATTCTTTGGAATATGCCAGAGCTCACCTCCTTCGTGATCTCAGGGACAGACTTTCACGGTCTCAGCATTGCTCCCGAAGCAGCCGTCACAATTTCAAACGGCAATTATATCGGGACGCTGATTGCGGCTTCCTTGACTGGCAGCGGTAGTGCATTGCTCTGGGCTCCTTTCGACGGAACTCTGCCTTTCTAAACGAAGTCATTCGAAAAACTATAGAAGCCTTCCTCCTTTTAGGGGAAGGCTTTTTTCTTGTGAGCATTCGCCTCGACGCCACTCGCCAAACACTTCAGCTGCCAGCAAGCAAAGAATCGCTCCACTCCCGCGAAGTCAGGACGAGTTTCCTCCTCTCAAGGATCGACGCAACTTCCTTGCGAGGTCCACAGGTCATTGGAGCCATCACCTTGAGGATTCGACAGACGAGGAGCATAGGCCCGGCAATTAGAAGCCCCGTTCTGTTTACAAATCCAATTGTAACCCAGATAAGACACCCGCGCTCGAGAGCTATTTGTGTAGGGGCCATTCTTCACCCAGGCAGAACGACATTCCGTCGCCACACTGCAGGATGAATTCTCGCAAATATTCACCTGACCAGCGGCCGCCCCTGTGCAGACAATTCCCGAGCCAGAGACAGGGTCATCAGCTAAGCAGCCACCACAGCGAGCAGCATCGGAAGAGATATCTTCACAGATGCCATCCGCATTGCAATCCTCAAAACCGGCTGCGCAGGCTATCGTGCAAGAACCATTATCGCACAGCGCTGCTCCCTGACTGCCATTTTCGACGGAACAATCTGAGTCATCCAAGCAAGAGTCACCAAACTCGCAAGCTGGACAATCACTTCCCCCACAATCTAGATCCGTTTCGCTGCCGTTTTGCAGCCGATCATCACAAGCGGGCGCAAGGCACGTTCTGTCGTCGCAAACACCACTCAGGCAATCTGCCGCCACGAAGCACTGTTCAGCGTCCTGGCAAGCCTCACAGCTGCCGCCGCAATCAACATCACTTTCGTCGCCGTTCTGCCTGTTGTCGAAGCAAGAGGGGGTGGAACAGATCCCCTGATTACACTCACCGCCACTACAATCCGCGTCAATTTCGCAGGCACGCCCATCGCGACAAGGGTCGCAATCCAATCCACCACAGTCGACATCACTTTCGTCTTTATCGACTTCTCGATTCTGACAATGAGGCACTGCTTCGTCGCCAGCCTCATTCCCGGGGTCAATGGACTGGCTACCACTACTCTCACCACCTCCAGTGCTCTCACCTTCATTGGGAGCACTCGAACTCGACTGAGAGTCAGAACTGGTGCTCTGTTCTTCATTTTCCGCGCTGAGTTGATCATCTCGCGTCGATGCAGAGGCGCCTCCTTCGCCTGTGCTATCCGGCGTGTTCGCACCCTCTGCACCAATACCGGCACCAGAGGCCCCAAACTGAAACTCAGGGGTCAAGCAGCCTGTGAGCGACATGGCGCAGGGAGAGAGTAATAAGAGAGAGAAGAGGTAGGAAGTTTTCATAAAGCGAGTCGGTGAAAATTAGCACGCTTTATTCTCGGAAGCATGCGCGAACCTCCGGCTCAGCGACAGCCCAGGCCTTCCCTGCAGTGCAAGCACAAATCTCTAATAGGTAGCGCTTCCAAATTAGGTAGCGCAGAAAATTTAATCAGCGAATGAAATTTGAGGCGCCAAATCTCAAACTCACCGAGCTTGAAAAATCTCCACAGCGTCTTTGACGCCTCTCAGCTCACGCTTGCCTAAACTCCTTAAACCCTCGCCTGAAACAGCTTCAGCAAAGCGCCCTGTCGCTAAGAGAGAGCCCAACTCTTTACAGAGGGATTCCACACGAGCGGCCTCATTCACCGCACTGCCAATCACCGTAAAGTCCAAACGAGAGCGTCCACCAATATTGCCATACATCACCTGACCAATATGAAGCGAAATCCCGATCTCCAAAGGCGGATGCTCAGCATGCTCAGCACTCCAACGCTCTAATTCCCTCAACGCTTTTTTCGCGGCCGCGAGGGCCGCTGAAGCACTCGCCGCTTCCGTATCCGTAATCGGAAATACAGCCAAAACCGCATCTCCGATAAACTTCAAAATTTCACCTCCGGCTTCTTCAATCGGTCCTGCAACGCACTCAAAATACTGATCAAGGACCTTCACCAGCTCTTCAGCACTCAACCGATCTCCCAGGCTTGTAAAACCTCTTAGATCACAAAACCAAATCACCGCTTGCCTTTCGCTACCAGTCCCTCGACGAAATTCTCCTCTTAGAACTCGACTCGCAGCCTCCTGACCCAGGTAAACTTGGAGCAAGTTGCGCGTTGCAGATTCGGCGACCGCGACGCGCGCTTTCCAGCTTAAAGGCACGCAGTATGCCTTCAAGGCATTGATCTCGAGAACCGAAAAACCACCAGGGCGTTGGGTACTAAAGGCTATCCATGGCTGTTCGAATTGATGGTCAGTATGAAAAGGCACAATCAGGTAGTCAGTAGCGCCTTGTTTCTTCAGGTCACGAAGAAGTTCGTACTCAATCTCTTGATCAGGTCTCTCTAAACTGTACCGCAAGGGCTTACGGTGTTGATGCATCGCTTCTCCCGGGCTGCCGCGATAGGTCTTTGTGTCATACACCTCATGCTCTCGCTTGATCACTTGTACTGGGGTATTCTTTTCCCAAATGATCTGGGTTCCCCACAACTCAGGATGAGCTGTGGGCAACCACATACTCGAGCGATGAACGTCGATACCGACCTGAGAAATCCCGTCCATGAACTTATCACTAAGCAATCCAGGATCTGCGTCGGCAGGATCGTAGGTAGCTAACCATTGACTAAACTCTTGGGCCGCCGCTTCTTCGCTGAGTGAGTACAAGGGCTCACGACCGATACGCTCGTGAAAGGCTGCGGGAGGCTGAGTCATAGCTGCAGCATAAGCCTTTTCCTGGGCTGATAAAAGCTCCCCATCCGTCGACCTAATGACTTCCTTCTCCCCAGAACTCCCTTCCTCAGCGGGACGAAGAAGCCGCACACTATTCTTTTTGAGCCCGAACATCAGCCAAAAGAACCCAACCGGTCTTTCCTTGGTGGGAGATGAGTAACTTTTCCGAGCTCGGTTCATCGAGCACCTCACTGAGTCGAATCGCTCCAAAGATGCACTGGTCTTTTTCAATGTACCATTCTTTCCGACTGGAACGAGACTCCACGAGGTCGCTCACTCGCAGAACAGCTTTCGAATAGGCAATCTTTTCGGAGTTATCCCAAACCCCATTACCGTTTTCATCCCAATGAGAAAGCTTCGCTACTTCCAAAGCAAGAGCTTCACGGCGACAAGTCTCACTCTCGATTCTATCGCTAATTTCTTTCAATTGCTCAGCATGGAGCAAGTCACCCCGAGATAGTAATTCAACCTTTCTCCTTTCAAGAGAATCGAGAAGATGGGCTTCTCTCCAGCGCGTCGGCATCAATCCCAAACGAGCCAGAATCCATGGCGTCAGCAGACCTGTGCCCGGAACCGGCAAGGCACTATTCGCCGCCGCAATTAATCCTGCGGGAAATACCTTCACAACATCGAGAAGCTGCGCCCGCACCTTGTCGCGCTCTTCGCGAGTCAACTCTATCCCTCCGGCCAACCCCTTACTCAACAAGGCCATGGCTTCTTTCGACTCCTCTAGCTCGCCAACAATATGTTGCCATTGCGCCTTCGCCTTCAACCTCAAACCAGAACCTAAACGTCTCAGCAGACCGGGAGGGCGCTCCAACGCTTCCGCTTCTGCTACCAACTCTTCGACTTCAGCTTTTCTATAGCCCGAGGCAATCAAAACCTCCTCTAAGCGTTCGGCGATCAGTACCTTCGCTGAAGTTGGCTCACTATCCAGTCCATGAAACGACTCTTCTTTGAGCTCTTTCACCATCTCTGTGCTCTATCAAATCTCAAAAAGAAGAGAAAGACGATAACAGACTACTTCACAACCAAGTAGCCAGGCTCAGACTTGCTGTGATTGCTCTTCTCAGCCTAAAGAAAAGTCTCAGGGCAGGCCGGGAAACGAATCGACATATTCAATCTCGACCTCCGCAAAGGAGGAGACAAATTGAACTTTTGTATGCGGGAAAGCTTCGACCATTTGCCACTTTCCGCAAGAGTCGGGAAAGCTCTCGACGACTCTCACTTTGAGGTCAGGAAAAGATTCCACGACCTTCACTTTCACGTCAGGAAAACTCTTCACTACTTGTATCTTTCCCCAGAGCTGATGCCCTTCGAAACGACAATCATCACTGACTTGGCCCGTGCCAGCCTGAGCCAACCACGGCGTCGAGAGCAAAAGAGCGAGCGTGAGACCTCGCGATAGCTTCTGTGGCGCAATGACCGTCATAGGTGAAGTTTACCACAGAGGCTGGTCGCGTCGAATGATAGGGAGATCGAGGGCTTGGCTGAAAAGTCTCAATTCAAGACAATACCTCGCCTGGGAACTAGTCGCTGAGGACTCGATTCTTTCTTGTCTCACTCGCGGTTTACGGCACGGCGTCGCATTCTCCAATACCATCCGAAAGCGAGAGTGATCGCGAGCAATCCGTAGGGAACTTGAGTCTGCGAAGGCACACTGACTCGACAACCCCAGCTGCCTGACTCCCCAAGATTCGAACTGTCGCAATTTCTACCCCGAGAAGTAGGCTGAGCCTCCGGGCCGAAGCTCAACTCGCTCACGTTTAGGTCAAACTCACCTGCACCCTCTACGACAAAGCTAATTAGTGCGGGAGAATCAATCCGCTGCGTCGAGCAATCATCATTATAGAAATCGTTCAAGCGGAGTACAGTTCTTTCGGCCAAGTCAGGCGCAACATCCTGACAACTTCTTGAGCCGTCGGAACTGTGCAAGCAAACTTGGACGGGACGCTCACTCTTGATGCGTGCAGACATTGTAGAAAATTTCGCCAGTGTCATTTGCGTGGCCACCCCACCAAAGTGACGAGCAACGCCTGCAAAATCATCGATTGTCCCCTTTACCTGAGCACACCCCGAAAATGACAGCATTTGCTGATTTGTGCCAATCTCACGAGCCGTCTCACAATGATAACTCTGCTCGATGAGCTCAGAAAAACCGCCAGCCATTTCGTCCATCATTGGAGCCCAGGCACCATCAGACACCCAAGCACGGTCAATCACCACACCCTCTTTGCTCATGAGCTCCAAGGTGACATCTTTGAAGTGGCGCCTCGGCGCGGCCACGGCTTTTGAATCATTCAAGTTAATTTCTTCCACAAATGCTTCACCGTCTTCCAAAGCGAAAGTTCGACGCATCTGAACAGCAGGATCGCCTGCAAGGTCGGCTTGAATCACGCCACCTAAAGTCCCAACGCTTTCAAAATAGCTGGCCGGCACATGAGCATTTTCGGGAGCAATCGACTTCAACCGAGAAATGACGTCTTCAGCGATAGCGATGTCGTAGCCTGGTAGACTCGACCATGCCTGGATATTCAGCACGCTATCGTCCTCTGCTGGCTTTGGGTAGTTTTCTTTCAGCCAAGCCGAATGCACCTCATAGACGCCGTTCTGCTCGAAAGCCTTGAAGATGGTCGCATATTCACCGGCCGAATTTTTTCGGGAGGCGAAGCGCAAAAGTCGACCAGTGGGCAAGATAGAACTCTTGACCATATCCAGAGTTCCACCCTCAGCTCGGTCACAAAGAGCCTTGGAGTGCTCGTAGACCTCACCCTCGGTCTTTACGATCAACAAAGAGCCGACGTGCTCCCCTGATTCATTGATATAATCAACAGCTGCCACTTCACCAGCGTTGGTCAAAGCGGGAAGGTCCGCAGGAGTGACATTCACAGGCGAACTATTGTCAGGACCGATTTCGGGAATCATCACCCCCAGAGAGCCGGACGGGCCCGACATTCCGGCAGTCGACTGGACTTGAAACCGACCCATAGTTTCAAGGGTACTGCGATTGATATAGCCAGATGATTGGGTTCGTTGAATAGCGCGCGAGGCCAATTGCGTGCTCAAGTTTCCATTCGACTCCAACCCACTATCAAAGCCGCTCGACATACCGCTGCTTGTCTCTATCGCTTGCGGCCCATCAAGTACCGTACAGCTGCCGGTCGTGCTCTCCAAGCGATAGAACATCGTGTTTTGGTAGTGCAGAGAGTAAGAATCGTCATAGGTGAGGTTGGTGACTCCGGTTGATACTTCGAAGGTCGATAGAGTCGTAGCCGTAGCATCCGGATCTGCATCGTTAATGACCCTGGTGAGCACAACCGTCGTGGCTGCCGGAGCATCGACGGTAAATGACAACTCAACACGTGGATCAGGCGGATCCGAATCGTAATCAGGCACATCTTTCACGGTAAATTCGGTGATCGTGGCCTCACCGGAACTCTGCAACGTCATCTGCTGCGAGGCAAGATGGGCATAGACGTCTGAACCGCTTGTTGTTGTGCATTCCACGGTGATGGGGTGTAAGTCACGGCTCACGCAAGAACTGCCACTACAGGTCATCTCAACATTCAATGTGAACTGCTCTGACTCGCCAGAGGCCAGTGTACCGAGGTCAACGGTGAGCGAGCTTCCTGATAGGTCGCTACGGCAAGTGCCTAAATTGGTGAAGCGATGTTCATGGCCAGCCGTATTCGGTGTCACGCTAAAAATAGGGCCCATATCGACCCGATAGTTGCTTCCCTGATACTCAAAGATGTCGCCCGTATTATAAATCGTTGGATAGGGAGCATAGGCATCCTCACAGCCATCAGATGTCGATACAATCGTCAGCTCGTCCGGAAGGGTGATCTCTGCGGTGACGGGAAGCGTGGGAATACTGCCGTCATTCGAGCAAGTCACCGTGACATCAGTCGTTTGCGAACATCCTAGTACAGGCTGAGTAATATCGATTGCCGCCTTGGGGTCCACTGGACTGACGCTGTGGAAAAAAGCCATCCAGTTATCATTAAAATTGCCATTCATCACCATGATCGGCTCGCTCGCCGCGATATCGAAGTAGGGCCGATGTCCGGCATTCGTGATGCTCAGGTAGGTAGGCTTCTCAACGACGACATCATAGTATTCATCTTCGTCGAGTGAGAGCACGAGATTAAAGAGCTCGCCATCAGTGTCGGTGTCGGTGACGGTGACCTGGGTGTCATCGGTCTTCGCATAGATGTAGAGATGAGAAGCAAACCCCTGACTTGGACTAGCTATATTCGTCAGCTCTCCGGTAGGATAGGCAACGTTTTCTTGTTTGCCGGGAGGGCCCAAGTAGGCCTGAAAGACATAGCCTTGATTAGCCCCGTTGCTCGCAGAAACGGCAGAAGCGAAGTCAGACGTGCCAAAGGAGCCCGTCTCCATCCAATTCCCCTCAAATACAGTGCATCTGTGATACGGTGGATCAACCTGAAGACGATAGATATCGAGATCCCGGAATGTCGAATTGGCGCTTCCGGTGAAGTCGAGGTGTCCTCCGGCGGCGACAGAGCTATCGGCGATTGTGGTCCAGGTAACATCGTTTCCGTCGGCACCTGAGAGGGATACCGTTGAGGCGTCAAAGCAACTAATCCGCAGTTCCTTTTCGCTCGCCCGACCTGGATTGTGGGGAATACGGAAATAGTAGAGTGAGCCGGTGGTACTTCCGTTAGCGCTCGGCACGAAGCCTGCGCCGTCACGTGCTTGATTGCCACCACTGACCTGACCAAGGTGACCATACTGCATGGTGACTGGCTCACTCGCTTGCACCCAATAGGTATGACCAGGGTCGAGAATATCTAGGCCAAGGTTTTGGTTACGGACAATTAAGTCTTCGCCTTCATGAAGAACCTGACTCAACACTACGGAGCCCGCATCGAGGTCGACGGAGGTCTTTCCCGTGCTAATCGTGCTCGAGGTCGTGATATCGATAATCGTCACCCGCGTATTGTCCACATACGAGTAGAGATTGGCGTCATTATCGGCACCTGAAGAAGCCGGAGCGTAAACGAAGAAGTTCGTACCGCGTCCACCAGACTCACTAGGCACCCAGTCGTGCTGCCAATTTGACTTCGTCGCCATTTGCACGACCACCGGATGGTCCGAGCGAACCTTGAAGTAATCACCGTCTTTTTTACCGCCGATATCATCGTTCACCGCACCATCCTTGATGCGAATAATATAACTTTCCCCCTGCGCCAGTGTGGTGGCGACACTATCGTCTGAATCGCCATCGGTATCGTCGTCCTCAATATCCACCGTCGCCGTTTGGGGAGCAACATTCGTCACGATGAGGTAGCTATCGCGATGACGAACGTTATTTGGAGGGACGTAGAGATTGAACGCAGTCGCGCCATCGCCTGCTGCCTTCGCCTGTTTCGTCCAGACTGAAGAAGCAGCTGAAACAGCCAATGCAACAAGACAAATCCACGAAAAACGCCTCATCGTTTCAACTCCCTACAGATCGAAAAAATAGAGTTCAACGCACCCGGAATAAGCAATTCGATGACGACCTAACAAGCTCGTGACCGAGGCGAGAGGCACCGTTTTCAGCGATAAGCAGAACGCTCGCTTGGGGCGAGAGGTTAAATGTTACAAGAAACGTGCCGCTTTTAGGCACAGCTCAGCCAACTCAATCTCCGCAGAAAACCGAAGACTCAAAAGAAAACTGTACCTCCGCCGAAACGTTTCGATACACCTTCGATGTATCGAAACGCTACTCAGCGACACACTGAACGAACAGTATACTTCGATTCAGGTAGCGCTCCAATCACCGTGGCGCACCGAGGAGCCAGAACTCGTCTCCCTCGATAAATCCGTCTCCAGCCAGAATCATGGGGACCCAGCCCAGTTCAGAAAGCTCGTCGTTTGTCGGCCCCTACTGTCCACGCCAATCATGACGCCTCGCCGCTACTCCTACGCAAAAAGCAGGAGAGGCCTCGACCGTGTGCTGAGTACATGCCCTCCTCGCTTCTCAGCGAATATCGATCTTGGGGGGCGCACTGATGCGCTTCAAGTTGAGACCTCCGGGATATTGATAGGAGGTCGCCTGACCGAAGCCCATCACTTGAAGCCCGAGACCTGATTCGCTGTCCGTTGAGAGGGTATGCACACCGGTGCCCGCCAAACCTGGATCTTCGAAACCGCCA
>JAKVCH010000095.1 GCA_022447485.1 Polyangiaceae bacterium
AGAAGAGGAAAGCCATCACCCCGTTGTTCAAAGAGCTCCGCAACCAGCTGATGGCCGCCAACGAATCCACCTGCGAGCAGAGGAGAGACATCGCTTCGCACGCTATGACCGTCTGCGGTCGTAACTAAGTATTGACCATCCTTTTCGCTCACAGCCGTCACCGGGGTATTCGGGATCAACTCGACGTTTTTACCGAAATGAGGCTGACGCATGCGTTCCTGCGAATAGGTCGAAAGAGCGATACTCGGATCGGAAGAGCCACTGGCCCAGGGGCAGCCCTCATCAAAGAGTTGAACCCGCTTACCTCGCCTAGAGAGATGATAGGCAGCATCGATGCCACTTTCGTAGCCGCCAATCACGATAATCTCGTCGCCCTCAATTTCTTGATAACTGGGGATCAGCGCCGTATGCCGACAAAGCTGACTGCCCTGAAAGCCATTTAATTTCGGAAACTGGAACTCGCCAGCTGCCCAGACAATATTCTTCGCCTGCAGAGAGCCTTGACTCGTTTCGAGCTGGAAGAGACCATCTTTGCGAACGATACCGTTGACCATCACTTCCTCACGCACCGGAAGCTCATAATGCTTCGCTACGCCATTCAAATAGGCCGCATAATCGAGCCCTGTCGGATGTTCGACGCCCAGAATATGAGCTGGAGAAGACCCTAAAGCTACAGCATTGATATCGAGCATGCCGACGGAGTTGGTGGGGAACGAAGGGGTGATGAAACGTGTCTCCTCGGGCCAGCAGCCGAAGGAAGCCCCCACCATCAAGCGCTCAAGAACGATAAATCTCTCGATGCCGGCATCTTTTAAGGCAATCGCCATGCCTACTCCAGCAGCTCCCGCTCCGACAATAACCGCGTCGTAGGGCTCTTTTTCGAACATAGCATTCATCGCTGGACGGGTATCGCAACTTTATTGCAGATGCAAATAATTTTCAGCTGATTGAGCGGAAGGCGGCAAATCTTGACTAAAACAGAGCTGAGAGACATCGAAGCTCTTCTTGATTCTCCCATCTCAAGCTCGAGCTTACTTGATATTGAATATCTTTATCGTTAATAGTCGAAAATACCACCCGACAGAGGGTTAGATTTGAACACTCAGTCAGGGCGCAGACATCGTCGTGCGCCCCCGTTGATCGACGCGACCTACTTCGCGTCCCGAAGAAAGGCAGCGCCATGCAAGTCGTTAATTCATTGAAGTCAGCCAAAGCTCGCCATCCTGATTGTAAAGTTGTGCGCAGAAAAGGGGTCTCGTTTGTCATTTGCAAATCCGATCCCAGGTTCAAAGCTCGGCAAGGTAAGCCAAAGAAGAAAAAGAGATAAGGCGAAGCACTCCGGTCTTCACGGGTAGCTCGCCTTCATACGGCGTGCCCCTGCCTTTCCGGGTGTGTCTCCCCTTCCCAGATACTTAGTCAACCATCTGAATAGTTGTCTTCATCAATTGACCAGAGAAGCGGAACGGCCGCTTCTCCACATAAGCCGCGCTCACAGGAGATAGGCTGTCCCAGCCTAAATCAAAGTTATCGTTGGCTGTGAAGAGCAATGCCGCTGTTCTGGGAACATTCCCGGCCAGCTGCTCTTCACCATCCACCAGGACTTTCACAGAGATGGGCCCCCCGGGGCGTTCCTGTAGCTTAGTGACTAACTCGATGGTGTGCGTCCCTGCAGAAAGTGTTTTCGTGCTCTGGAGCTTCGTACGCTCTATCTCGAAGAGGTTGTATTCATAATGCAGCTTTCCTCCCGATAAATAAAGAGTCAAGCCCCCCTGAAAACCGCCCACCGCCAGAAGAACTCCTTCAGAATTTTCGTCGACTTCAACCTCAAATTGAATCGTATTCGACTGAGCACCGACGCGAGGCATCGGCACTTCGGGAGTACTAGAAGGGCCGCGGAAAACCAGCGTCTTCGGTAAGCTAGTGGGTTGATCGCCCGGATTGGCGAGGCGGTAAAGGCCTCCGCCAATCGGCCAGTTCAAATTTTCCTTCGAGGTGACTAAAAATAATTCTTTTAGCTGAGCCAACTTCTCTGGATATTCGCTTGCCAAGTTCTTTGACTGAGAAAAGTCTTCTTCAAGATTGTAGAGTTCCCATTGATCCTGTCGTGGGTCCCACGATTTCAAGTCTACGGCTCCGCGCTCCCAAGGCCTACGAGGACCTGGTTGCGAGGCCATCCAGCCTTCGTGGTACATGGCGCGACTGCCCATAATATCGAAGAACTGACTCGTTCGATGCTCCTCTGCCTCAGCGTCGAAAAGACTATTTTTGAAACTCTTGCCATCCATAGGCAATTGCTGCACGCCATCGACTATCTTCGGAGCCTGAATACCAAGAACATCATAGAGTGTCGGGACAATATCAATCACATGACCAAATTGGGAACGATGAGCACCTGGTTTTATCTTGCTCGGCCAGGATACCGCCATTGGTTGTCTCGTTCCTCCGAGATAGCTCGCCATCAGCTTAGTGCCCTGGTAGGGCGAACCTGTCGCCCAAGCCCAAGAAGCATGATACATATTATCAGTTTTTTCTGAGCCCAAGACGTCGAGCCCTCCCAGCTGCTCGAGCGTAGCGATATGCTCGGCCGTCGTCGTGGCGATTTGATTCTGAGCGAGTAATTCAGAAATCGTACCCGCCTGCCCTTCTGCGCTGGCCCCGTTATCACCCCAAATATACATCACCAAGGTGTTATCAAATTCACCCTGAGCTTCGAGTTCATCGAAAATACGACCAACCTGCTCATCTGTATGCTCTGCGAAACCAGCCATCACCTCCATCAAGCGCGTCTGAAAGGCACGCTCCTCCTGGGGAATTGAGTCCCATGAAGGCAGTGTTTCTGGACGCGGCGTCAATTGAGTGCCTTGAGGAATCCAACCCTTGTCCACCGCGTTCTTGAAAGCTGTTTCTCGATAGGCATCCCAACCAGCATCAAACTTTCCCTTGTACTTATCAGCGTAGCGCTTGGGCACATGATGAGGGCCGTGCAAAGCACCAGGGGCCCAATACATCAAAAATGGTTCATCAGGTCGCAATGCCTTATGGTCACGTATCCAACGAATCGCAGTCTCTGAAAGGTCTTTACTGAGGTGATAGCCCTCCTCATTTTCGAAACCGTCTACTCGCGGCTTTCGATTTTTAAGATGATTCGTATTCTCGACAAGTCCTGGTTCCCATTGACTCGCCTCACCGGCCAAGAAACCATAAAAGTAATCGAATCCCAGACCTGTAGGCCAATTATGATAAGGACCAATCTTGGTCACTTCTTCGGGCCTGGTATTATGCCACTTGCCAAAGGCGGCCGAGCTGTAGCCATAATTGGACAAGACTTTCGGCAACATAGCTGCCGAGGCTGGAATCTCGCCGTAGAAACCATCCCAATCATTGCGTAGCTCTGTGATCTGACCACTCGCTACCCGGGTGTGATTTCGTCCAGTGAGGAGAGCCGCACGAGTCGGCGAGCACATTGCTGTTGAATGGAATCGATTGTAGCTGATGCCAGCGTCGGCAATGCGCGAGAGATTGGGCGTCTCAACAAGTCCACCATAGGTATTTGGAAGAGCCGGGCCGGTATCGTCGATCAGGATAATCAGGACATTCGGCGCATCCTCGGGAATCCGACGCACGGCTTGACGATACTGGTGCTTGGAGAGCTGCATGGTCTCTTGAGGATCGCTAGCGCTCGGAGTCGGTAAAAAGGGTAGAACACTACCATCCTGAGGAGGAGAGGCTGTCACCGTCTGCTCTTCTGCAACTTGCGCATCATTCTTGGCGCTTCCAGGCTCAACCGGTTTTGAAAGAGTGGACGAACAAGCCGCTGCCGCGACAAAGAGAAGAGAACCAATCACTCGTGTGTGCACGAAAATCTCCTTGAACGAATGAGTCAAAATAGAACTAGATTGATCGTACAGACGACGCCCACAAAACGAAATTAATGGCTTCCCCACTGGAAAAGCTGCATTCGAAGGTTCGAGCAGCCCAAAGGGAAACTAGCGAGGCGAGAAAAAAAATGGAAAGCCTTTGCTGGCCAAATAGAGGAGCACCCGCTCCAAATACCGGCTTATTGCAGCGAGTTTTCAGTCCGCGCGTCAGTCCGCACCTAGGGCGCGAGTCGAAGCCTCTGATTCTGTCCCTAATAGGCGCGCTGATTCTTACCTTCGTAATAATAGATGAAGGCTTTATTCACGACACGATTACCGCCGGGTGTTGGGTAATTACCTGTGAAGTACCAGTCCCCGCTATGTTCCGGACAGGCCTCATGAAGCCCCTCAACGCTTTGGTAGACAATTTCTACCTCCGCATTCAGGTCTTCCGGCGTCAATAACTCGGAGATTTTTGCCGAGATCTCGTCGTCCGTGAAAGGCGCGTAAATGTCTTTCACGTGATTATCGACCTCTTCTTTGGGCAGAGACTCCTGCTCCTTACAGCGTCGATAAACATCCTCAATGACCGCTTCTTTTCCTTGGTCTTTAAGGAGTTCAATCGCCGCTTGAAAGGCGATAAAATCGCCGAGCTTCGCCATATCAATCCCATAACAGTCTGGATAGCGGATCTGCGGCGCAGAGGAGCCAACAACAATCTTCTTGGGCTTCAATCGATCCAGGATGCGCAAAATGCTGCGCTTGAGTGTCGTGCCACGGACGATGGAGTCGTCCACGATCACAAGATTGTCAGTGGGGTAAACGCTGCCGTAGGTAATATCGTAGACATGAGCCACGAGGTCGTCTCGACCGTCGTCCTGGCTGATGAAGGTACGAAGCTTTACATCCTTGATGGCGATCTTTTCGATGCGATTCCTTAGCGCAAGTACCTTTGCGATATCGTCATCGGAGGGGTTGTCTCCTAAGGCTTTCAGCTTCTTCAGCTTCACCTCATTGAGCTTATCCTGAAGGCCCTTCATCACTCCATAAAAGCTAATTTCAGCCGTATTGGGGATAAAGGAGAAAACAGAATTCTTCAGGTCATCGTCAATGGCGCGGAGAATATTCGGGCAGAGCTTGCGCCCCAGCTGCTTGCGCTCGTGGTAGATATCCTGATCGCTGCCCCGAGAGAAATAGATACGTTCGAAAGAGCAGGGCGTCGTTTTTAGGGGCTCGCGCACCTGCTTCTGCTCAATCTGACCATTCTTCTTAATAATCAGCGCATGACCGGGCTCCACCTCTTTGATGGTATCGGCCTGGACATTGAATGCCGTTTGGATCACCGGACGTTCGGAAGCAACAACCACTACTTCATCGTCTTGATAGAAGAAAGCAGGCCGAATTCCCGAAGGGTCCCGAAGAACAAAGGCATCCCCATGGCCCAGAAGCCCCGCCATTGCATAGCCGCCATCCCACGCTGCTGCTGAACGCGTCAGAATGCTTTGCACATCCATATGTTCTGCAATCAGCGGCGACATCTCCCGCTGGCTGACGCCTTCTGCTTTAAACTTTTGGTAGAGTTTTTCGTTTTCTTCGTCGAGAAAGTGACCAATTTTCTCGAGGACGGTCACCGTATCGGATTTTTCCTTGGGGTGTTGTCCAATATTCACAAGCAGCTCGAAAAGCTCATCGACATTCGTCAAGTTGAAGTTGCCCGCAACGACAAGATTCTTGGTCATCCAATTGCTCTGACGCAAGAAAGGATGACAGTGCTCAATGTGGTGACCACCGAAAGTCCCGTAGCGCAAATGGCCTAAAAATAGCTCGCCGGAAAAGGGAACGTTTTCTTTGAGCCAAAGCGGGTCCTTGAGCTTCTCCGGGTCTCGATCGTTCACCTCTTTGAAGTATTGATGAACATGATCAAAGACCTCTTTGATCGGCTGGGCAGCGTTCGATCGGTGTCGCGAGATGTAGCGACGCCCCGGCTCAACATCGAGCTTAATGTTTGCAAGTCCAGCTCCATCCTGCCCACGATTGTGCTGCTTCTGCATGAGCAGGTACATCTTATTGAGGCCATACATGGTGGTGCCGTATTTCTCTGCGTAATACGGCAAAGGCTTGAGAAGCCTCACCATGGCGATTCCACATTCGTGTTTGATGACGTCGCTCATTCGTTTTCCTGTCCAGTTGGAGGACGAATGGATAACTCGCCCTGAGACAAAGTAAAACGCTAGAGCTGAATCAAATGTCTCGGAATCGACGTTTTACGAAAGAAAGCCCCGAAACGGCGGAAAGTCGGACTGATACACCCCTCTCGAAGTATTAAAAAACCGGAAAATGAAGGGAAACAGGGCTCTTCCCTCGTGAATGCAGGACATCTACCCCGAGTCCACTGCCGCATAGCAGCATGTTTATTGGTGAGACTCGATTCTATCGATTTCGAAATTCAAGTGCTGACGATCGGTGCCGGGCCTACCTAGCAGGCACCATCGAGGAAAAGAAAGACGGCAGCCACCCAATCGCAAGGCGCATCCCCACTGATAGATTCCAGCGTAAAAACAATCGGCAGTGAATCAAAAAAGAAAGGCACCCCTCAGGTGCCTTTCTTCCGCTCACTAGATTGACTCAGTAGAATTCCACATCGTCGATTTGTAGGTCGTAGGGCTGCAAGTCCCAACCCTCTCCGAAGTCACCGTTGAATGCTTCGCCGTTACGAATCTCGAAAACGATGCTCTGCATTGTGTCGACGTGAAATTCCGATGGAATACCCGCCCATACAGGAGCCTGGAATTCGTACCAAGGCACCTCGTAGGTCTCCCACTGATCGCTCAGATCATAATCAGGCGTCCGATAGGTTTCGCCGAACTCAGGGTTGGCGTCAACATTGATTCCGAGCAGACGGAACTGGCCACTGCCTGTGCCACTGCGGACCTTGAAGCGAATGCCTTCGTAGCCACTCGGTGAGTAGCAGTCCGGGGGATTCGAGAGATTGAATTTCACTTCGGCCCACTGCCACGGCGTCGACTCGTCTGGAGCTGTACTACAATGAGAGTCCGTTGAGCACGACACTGAGACAAAGCTGTTCCCGCCATCCGTGGAGAGCAAGAGCGCCTCAACACCCTCGTGGTGCGAGTAGGTCCACTCGCCCATGCGATTGTCTCGCTCGGGAACCATGGGGAAGCCTCCACTCTCGAAGTCGTCGATCAGGGTCTCCGTGTCTGCCCACCAGGTATCACCCTCGCAAGCCTGCCATTCGTCGGAACCGGAGCTTCCTCCGTAACCGGAAGAGCCGCCCATCCCACCATGGTCGTCATCATCGTCACCGCCGAGATCGGTGCCTACACCATCCCAACAGATATGGAAGTAGCCATCATTCTCTTCGGTCCGACCGGAGATCGCGATCGACTGTACCTCCGTTCCCGTGAAATAGTCCCCGGGGTTGCCTAGATCATGACAATTCGTACTAAAGTTCGCCCAAGAAAGAATCCAGGGGTTGTCCCAACGGTTCTCAACAAGCTGACAGTAGGTGTTGCCGTCACCATCATCGATGGTCACACGGAAATCGTCGCCGGAATCAGCGTAAGCATAGAGCCGGAGCTCCTCACCCACAACGGGTGATGTTGACACGCTGCTGTCGCCATAATCCTGGTTCAAATTCCAAACCAACTCGGAGTAGGAGGCGCCACTGCCATCGTAGACGTCAACGTTGCCTTCCATGCACCAGCTGGGCCACTCGGAGGTCTCCGCGTTGTCAGAGACCTGTCCGTCATGATTGCCGTAGTGGTTGGCAGTGACGTGACCGGCCCAGCGAACGTAATCGTCACCAGTGTAGAGCTCGTTCTCCCAATAGCCGTAGCGGGGCGTCTGGCGCTGCTGGTAGCTGTAGAGACAGAAGTCGAAATTCTCCGTCTGCGCTCCGTCGCCGCGAGCCACGATGGCGAGGCTGGCAAGCCCACTCAGGTCGTAGGGCGTACCGTTGAAACCGACGCAGTCGTCAGTGAACTCAGACCACGCAACGTAAGCTTCGTTGCCATCGGACGGGATCAGAGGCGCGCAGTACGTATCGCCAAATTCATTGGTCAACTCGATGAAGCCATTGGACCCCATATTGCGGCTCTCAAAGTTCAGCGATAGACCATCCTCCCAAGGGTAGAAGAGCTCCTGCATCGTGGCGTATCTGTCTTCACCCAAGGTGAACGACAAGCGTCCCTCTCCGGCGGTTGAGGCAGGAAGAGTGCCGCGAGCACAGTAGGCAGCCTCCGCTTGCTGGGTGACATCCACATTGCTCTGAATGGTGGCCCCTGTCGTTGCTGTCGCTGTACCGAAACCACGCATGTAGCCGTCATCCGACTCCAGGTAACCAATACTGCCTGCATTCGATGAGTAGATGCCTTCGAGTTGAGCAGAGAAGTCCTCTTCCTGCACACCACCAAGAAGCACGCGACGCGTGACTGATTGAATCTTCTCGAAGTTGTAGGCGTCACCTGTGCCATCGCAGTTCGCGCGGAATGTGGTCCACGGAATGAACGCACTTCCCCAATAAAGCTCCTTACAGAAGTCACCGTTTTCTGTGGAGAGAATCAGCTGAGTCGTCGAACCGTCGGGAGTGGATTGACTGACGCGAAGAGCCTGTCCCAGAGCGGAAGCGTAACCTTGGGCACTCGCACCCGTATCCTCCTGAAGATTCCACGACTGCTCAATCCAAGCATCCGCTCCGCCACCAGGAGCCACCTGACCCTCGATCTCCATGCTGAGGGAGTTGTCCGAACTGTACTCATTATCGATGGTCAAAGCAGGTCCGCTAGAGAAGCTCTTGAAGCCGAACCAATCACCCTGATCGACGTAGTTGACGGGCAAGGGGCTGCTGCCGCCCGACCCACCTTCGTCGTCGTCATCGTCACCACCGGATCCGCCCATGCCGCTGCCGCCGCCCTCTCCGTCGTCGTCACCACCGTAGTAGTTGCCGTCGTCGTAATAGGGGCGGTCCAATAGCGAGTCGATGCAGAAGTCGTAGCGAATCTCCTCCCACTCACTTGAGCCGATGTAAATGCCTACCTGAAGCAGCGGGCTGCCGTCATAGAACTCGCCCGGGCTCTCGCTATCCCAGCATCTCGTCGAGAACTCACTCCAATTACGGAAGCCCGAGTCGTAGTTCTCAAATTGAGCGCAATAGATGTTGTTGTCTTCGGCATGCAGGCGGACCTGCTTCCAGTGGCTACCCGAGTCTTGAACTTCATTGTAGCGAATGAAGAGACCGTCACTCGACGGTGTTGCAGAATTGCTGCTGCTGAGATCGCGAGGCTCGTCCAAATTCAGAAGAATCTCCGCGTGCT
>JAKVCH010000096.1 GCA_022447485.1 Polyangiaceae bacterium
GGGATGGCTCTACCTTCTGCTGAGGCGTCTCAGGTGCGGGTGCTGAGTTTGGAGGAGCTCTTCGACAGAAGCGCAGCTGTGGTGTGCGCGCGCGTTATGATTTGTCAATGCCGTTGGGCTGCCATTGCTGGAGTCAGACGAATTATTACGTGCTCTCGATTGGTGGTCGATGAGGTATTGCTCGATACCTCGGGCGTCTTTTTGCCGATGGGTAACAGCCAGAAGGGCGAAAAGTCGGAAGATAAAGCACTGAAAGAGGCGATGGTTTGGACCCTTGGTGGACGCGTCGAGGGCTGGGAACAAAAGGTTCCAGGGGCGGCTTCTGTGCAGCCTGGAGAGTTCGGCGTATTCTTTCTTCGTCGCGAATCTACTTTGGGTCATGGATTGGTCGGCATGGCTCAAGGCTATCGATCTGTCGAGATGGGGCCCGAACCACGGCTTGCTGAGCAGACTGAGGGGGATCCCCGGCTTTCTGGGATGCCATTGAAGCATCTACGTGAGCATGCTCAGAGGGTGGCTCGAAAGGGCGAAAAATGACCTGCCGGCTCTGGCTGGTCGCTTTGGCGCTGTTGTTTTGTTCGACAAAAGCCTCAGCAATGTGTCGTACAACAACATGCGACCCTGCAGTGAGTTGCGGTGCCGATCCTGAACGATGCTGTCAATTCGATGCCGATGGGTGTGACCAAAATGGCAAAAAAATTGTCTGGCCATCCTCCTGCGTCAGCTATTCAGTGGGAGAATCAGGTGCTCCGCAGCTAGAATTAACAAGTGATGAGTTTAGTGAGGTGCTAGGTGCCTCATTCGGAGCTTGGTTAGATCATAATGATTGCTCTGGTGCACCACCGAGTCTCGTCGCTGAGTTTTATGGGGCAACAAGTTGTGAACAGCTGGAAGTGAATCAGGGGCCGAAGGCCCGTAATGCTAATATCTGGTTTTTTCCCCAGCCGGATGCTGCTGCTGCGATCGATAGCACGGAGCCATCGCTTGATTCTTCAGCAATCGCTCTGGCAACGGTGACGTTCGATCCAGCAACCGGCGAGATTTGGGATATCGATGTTGAGATAGATGCGAATCAAATCAGCTCGTCAGCAGAAGGTAGCAACGGTCAAGCTGATTTTCAGTCGATCCTGACTCATGAGGTCGGTCATTTTCTGGGCCTTGAGCATTCGAGAGACCCCTCGGCCGTGATGTGGCCCTATTATTCCGCCGGAGATACCTCCAAGCGCAAGATCACCGAGGACGATACCCTTGGTGTTTGTACTATTTATCCTGAAGATCGGGATATACCCACGGATAGCTGCGAGCCTCGTGGCGGTTACTCTTCGGAATGTGGCCCGGCTTCTGGGTGTCAAGTCACGCTCGAGCTCCGCTCCCAGCGATTAGGCCCTTGGTTGTTGCTCTTGTTGAGTTATCCGCTTCTCGTTATCCGCCGGCGTTTTTCGCGTGGCTAGTTCAGCCGCCCTCTTGGTTAGTCTGCCTGAATTACCTCGATGATCAGAGCCGGCCAATGGGCCTTGAATTGTGCCTGACTTCGAGAGGTTCGATAGCCAGCTTTGCTGCCATCTGTGCTGATGTGAATGTCGGCATAATTTTCGATTCTGAGCGAGGAAGCTATCTTCTTTACATAACTACCCGACCTCTGAGGTAAAAATCTCTCGGAATCGGCGGAGCATCGGCAGCGATTCCCTAGACAGGAGGGTGACTTAGCCCCTAGTCTCCGCCCGCCATGAGCGAAGAAATCAAGAGTACACCGAGTGAACACGAGCGAGCTGTTCCGGTGAAGAAACATCCGGCTTGGTGGGTGCCGTCGCTGTATTTCGGCGAAGGTCTACCGATGATCACTGTCTCGGTTGTTGCCGCCTTAATGTACAAGAATTTAGGGGTATCAAACTCCGCGATTGCCTTTCACACGGGGCTGCTTTACCTCCCGTGGTCCTTGAAGCCACTTTGGGCACCTTTCACCGAGATGTTCAAGACGAAGCGTCATTGGGTGCTTGCCATGGAGTTCATGATGGCCGTGACCCTTGGCTGTGTCGCTTTAGCTCTTCCGCTGCCTAGTTTTATGCCGATTACCCTGGCATTTTTCTGGTTGACCGGGTTCCTCTCGTCGACCCAGGATATTACGGCCGATGGCGTCTACATCTCCGTGATGTCGAATGAAGAGCAATCCAAGTGGGTTGGCATTCAAGGTATCTTCTGGAATATGGGCCGTATCCTCGCTTCCGGGGTGTTGGTTACCTTCACCCAGGTGCTCTACAAGAGCACTCAGTCGTGGGTGACATCTTGGATGGTCGTCATGGGTATTTTGGCGGCGATTATGGCCCTATTGGGGCTGTGGCATATTCGCGTGTTGCCCCAAGATCCTCAAGTTGGAAAGCCTCCGGAGAGTTTCAAAGAAGCCATGAGCAGTTTCGGCGATACTCTGGTGACCTTCTTTAAGAAGAAGGATATTTGGATGATGATCGCATTCGTCCTTCTTTATCGTAGCGGGGAGGGGTTTTTAGAGAAGATCGGGCCGCTCTTCATGCTCGATCAAGCGCGAGTTGGTGGGCTGGGGCTGACCAACGATGCGTTGGGCAATATTAACGGTATTTTTGGTACCATCGGTTTTATGGTGGGGGCGCTACTCGGCGGTGCTTATGCGGCCAAGAAAGGTCTTCATAATACCCTTTTCATCCTTTGCCTCGCTCTCAATATTCCCAACGCAACCTATATCTACCTGAGCCATGCTCGGCCTGATACATTTGCCGAGATAGCCACTTTGGTGACTCTCGAGAAGCTGGGTTATGGCTTTGGCTCAGTCGGGCATATGCTTTATATGATGCAGCAGATTGCTCCGGGTAAGTACAAGACCGCGCATTATGCTTTTGCGACTTCGCTGATGGGTTTTGGTTTAATGGTTCCCTCAGCTTTAAGTGGTTGGGTTCAAGAAGAGATCGGTTATCAGAACTTCTTTATCTTCGTGATGGTGGCAATTATTCCATCTTTCTTAGCGTCCTGGTTTGCTCCATTTCGCTCCACAGATGAGACGCAGGAGGTGATCTCATGAGTACTGGTGTAAAGAATTTAGGTATCGCTCTTGCTTGTATTGCCGGTTTTACGGGCGTAGCAGTGGCGGCAGGCAGCTCTAGCATGGAGTCTGCCGAAGAGGGCTGGCAAAGGCGTCTGGAGGTCGTAACATTGACCGATCAGTCTCAGTGGCCCCCTCCGGCTCAGAGGAAAGAGGCCTCGGCACTCGTTGGAGCAGGTGTTTCCGTTCTTACGCAAGAATCTGTCGAAGTCGCCCCCAACACGAGCATTGCTCTTCCACCGGGTGAGTATGTCGAAAATCAGTATGGCTATACTGTCACTCGCCGGGCACGAGCTTCTCGCATTGATTTTATCGATAGCGATGAGTTCATCGTCAAGCTGGACGATCTTGTGCTTGTGCCCCTCAATGACGCTCTGGCTCCAATTACTGTTGACTCCTTTGGTGTTCTGAAGAAACTAGGCGCAACAGAATATGATATCGAAGTCGATGAAGTCGACTTTGATCGCTATGTCCGCCTACCTTCTGTGGGCTCGATTGTTCGCGTAGCTGGAGGAAGCGACGCTTACGACATGCAGGATATTCGCAGTGAACAGATCGAAGCCGATGGTGTGCTTGCTGGTTTTTTGGCCAGCATTGGTTTGAAGTTTTATCCAGAGTTTCTCAAGTTGACTCCTGCGGCTCCTCAAGAAATTGAGGAGGAGGGCGAGCAAGACACAGAAGGTGGTTTTCTCTCTTTCGTCGAGGATTTGTTTGGAAGCGATGATGAGGTTTTGCCTTCAGCAAAGAAGCTGCACACAATCGAAACAATTTACCGAATCGAAGAAGGTCCTCTCGCTGGCAAGACTCTTGTGGAACTGTCTACCCAGGTGTCCGGGGAAGACCCGATTCATCAGGTAAGGTCCCTATTGATTACGAATCTTCAAAAGCCCGTTTGGAGGCGCATTTGGCCTTTCGAGAAGAGGGCGACGAAGATAGCTGAGCAAACTGAGCAATAAAAAAGCCTCCCTTGGGAGGCTTTTTTATTGCTCTAGGCTCGCTGAAGGTCGTTGTCGACTGGTCAATGCTGATAGGAACCCGAGCTAGAGTGCTCTTAGTTTTGCTTGATGGAGTGCTGAGGCTCTTAACAGGCTTTTATGGAGCTCTTCCGAGGTGAATGGTTTGGGTAGGAAGAATACGCCGTCGTTGGGTAAGGGGTCCGAGTCGTCCAGGCGATTCTTTTTTGGAAAACCAGAGGTCAGCAGAATTTGAAAATCTGCTCCGGCTGCGAGCAGATTTCTCCTGAGAGCTGTCCCGGGAACGCCAGGCAAGACAATATCAATCAGCGCAAAAGAGAGTTCATTGCGGTGTTGCATGAAGTATTCCCAAGCCTCTTCTGCACGCGAGGCTGCATAGACTTCGTAGCCCCAATTCTGAAGATGCTCTTGGGTAGTCGCCCGCAGAAGATCGTCGTCTTCGACGAGCAGTAGTTTACCTGCGGGAGCGTTGGCAGAAGCACTGAGCTCTTGGGTGTCGGAGTGAAAGCGCCCAGAGGTTTTTGGCATCAAGAGCGTAAATGTAGTTCCTTGAGGGTTGCGACTTCTTACTTGAATCGAACCCCCGAGGTTTTCAACGGCACCCTTCACAGAGGCTAGGCCCAATCCTGTTCCTGCACCTGCCTCTTTTGTCGTGAAAAATGGTTCGAAGATATGGGGGAGGTGTTCCGAGGCTATCCCCTCGCCATCGTCGCTGACTGTGAGTTTTACATAGCCCAGCTGAGATGATGCCGAGTTTCCTGGCTCGTCGGTCGTCGAAATAGAAATATTACCGCCCTGAGGCATGGAGTCCCGGGCATTCAGACAGAGGTTGAGTAAAGCTAGCTCTAGCTCCGCGCCATCGGCGAGGACAAACGGAGCATCACTTTCCAAACGAACGTCGAGCTGCGTTTGTGTTGGTAATGCTCGGGAAAGAAGGACTTTTACATTCTCCAGAGCATCGTGAATATTGACTACTTTCTTCAGGATCTGCCCTTGCCGAGAAAAGCTAAGTAGCTGAGAGGTGAGTCGCGAAGCACGATCCGTCGCCAAGAGTATTTCTGCGAGGAGTCGGCTTTCAATTGATTGCTCTGTCCGAGATTTGAGTAGCTCTGCCGCACCCATAATTCCGCCAATCAAATTATTAAAGTCGTGAGCAACCCCGCCGGCGAGACGGCCAATTGCCTCCAAACGTTTGGCCTGCTGAAGTGATGCTTCATGGGCTCGCTTCTCCGTGATGTCGGCGTAAAAACCTAATATTCCAATGATATTATTTTCTTCGTCTCGTAAAGGGATTTTGCTGGTTTCTAGCCATGCTTCTTTCCCATCGGCTTGAAGCTGTGGCTCAATGATGCCGACTTCCTCTTGACCCGAAGCCATGACTTTTGCGTCAACAAGGCGAAAGAATTCGGCCTCTTCTTTTTTCCAAGCTAGATCATGGTCCGTTTTGCCACTCACTTCCTCGGGCTTGTTGAGCCCAGCTACTTTGGCAAAAGACTGATTGCATCCAAGATAGTTTGATTCACGATCTTTGTAGAAGATAAAGTGCGGCAGAGCATCCAGCACGCGCTGATGCCACCTCAGTTTCGCCTTCAGCGAATTGATTGTTTCTTCGTCCTCCTCCAAAGCTCTCAAAGATTCCTTCAACTTTTGAAGAGAATCAATCCTGTTCTTGAGGAAAATCGCTCGCCCAAGAGCGTCGAGAAAGCCCGTGGCTCGGCACTCTGGCCAGAGAAGAGCGATAGTGGCTGAAAAGTCCAGAAACCAACCACCTGCAGCGAGGAATTCTGGGCCGCCGTTCGACGAGTTCTTTGCTTGGGGATACGCAGGTTCAGTGTCAACGTTCCTATCTAACTGGATTTACCGCCTGACGCCTGCCGATGGTTTGTCTGCTTCATCACAGCATTCGCTATTATTTTCAACTCACGCAAGTACGACAATAGGTCTGCGGTGTCGATGAGCACTCGATTTATCCGGGTATCGATCATGTCTCATGGTGAGACTTGACTGAAGACAAGAGAGAACGAACCGTTCTCTTTCATTATGAAGCACGCCGCTCCTTACCGGATTGTTGTAGGCTTCGACGACTCAAGACATTCGATCTTGGCTCTTCAGGGCGCCTTAGCCCTCTATGCTCAGAAAAGCTGGGCAATACTGGAAGTCGTCTCTGTCGTTCACGACTACGCTCTTTCTACGACGCTGCGTCAGGAAGCATTGGTAGCCATGGCTCCCACGCCGACGGGTCATGCTGAGGCAGAACTACGCTCCCGAGTAGAAGAGGAAGTTCAAAGCTGGAGAGAAAAAGTAAAATTAGATCCTGAACTCCCCATTCACTGGACTTTGCATCTCGGTTCAGAAATGCCGGCTGAGGAATTGGTACGTATCGCAGACGACCTGGATGCCGATCTACTTGTGCTCGGTTCGCACGGGCGTCGCGGGGTGAAGCGTTTGCTTCTGGGTTCTACAGCCGAAAAAGTAGTTCGCTTGGCTCATTGTCCTGTTTTAGTGATGAAGGATAGTGAGGGGTTGCCTGCTGTTCCAGAGATTGAGCCACCTTGCCCTGAGTGTCTAGAAGTTCGGAAGGAAACGAATGGAGTTACCTATTGGTGCGCACGTCATCGTGAGCGCCATGCTTTGCCTCATGTCTACCATTATCGCAGTCGTGAAATGGGAGGACGTAATCAGCCACTTATCTTTGCATGAGCTTTCGATACAACTCGAACCAATTGGAGAAAAACAATGATCGAATTAGTACCAGCGCTCCCTCGGAACTGTCTTGGGTTTATCGCGAAAGGTGAGGTGACAAAGTCAGACTACAAGGATGTCGTTGATCCCGCTATTGAGCAGGCTCTTCAGTCTACAGAAAAGCTCAGTATTCTTTATGTTTTGGGCGATGATGTTTCTTCGGTTGACCTCAGCGCCATGATTGAAGACGCAAAGACCGCCCATGCCTATTATGATAGAATCGATAAACTGGCTTTGGTCACAGATAAACCGCAGATGAAAACGGCAATGAAGGCGATGAGTCATTTCATGGATAAAGACGTGCGCGTCTTTTCCACCAAGGAGGAGGCCGTAGCCAGTGAGTGGCTCACTCATTAGGTGGTTGAAGCTCGTGCCCCTTGTCTTCCTCCTTGATTAAACAATTTTTTACCAGCTGGAATTTCGTCTGAAGAGTGAAAACTTGCTCTCTTCTCTCAGTGAAAATGTACCTGCTTTTGTCTCCAGGAGCGCTATCCCATGCTCCATGTTGCGCATCCAGACGAACTCCCTTGCCTTATTTACCGCTTTCACGCTAGCGACCGGCTGTATCAGCTCCACCCCTGAGGAAGAAGAGAAGGCTCCACCTCGGATTGAACTGGGTGGTGGCACTGAGTCCATCTGTGATGCTTTGGCACCGGCGGAACGAGTCGTCCTTGGCTACTTACCGACCTGGCGGGGCACAGAAGGAACAAGAGCAATGGTCAATAGCCTCGATTGGGCGACGCTTACCCATATTGCAATTGCTTTTGGTAACCCCACGGCAAGCTCGGCAGAAATTGTCTTTAAAGACATGCCGGAGGAAGAGGTGAGAGCGATTATTGACGAAGCGCATGAAAATGGCGTGAAGGTCTTGCTCTCGCTCGCAGGGGCCCGTGACTCTAAGCTAGTGAGAGGATGGATTGGTAGTGACGATAAGCGAGCCGAGCTCGTGGAAAGCCTTGCCGCCGCCATGGACAGTTGGGGGTTTGATGGGGTCGACGTAGATATTGAAAGCGAATCGGTGGACGAAACCTATGCACCATTCGTTCGCGCACTCGCCGAAAGAATTCGACCAGAAGGAAAGCTCGTGACTGCTGCCGTGGCTCGGCAATTTGATGATGATGTAGAAGACGAGGCATTGTTCTGCTTCGATTTTATCAACGTCATGGCCTACGATATGACCGGGACCTGGGAAGCTCCCGGTCGAGACCACTCCTCTCGAGATGATGCTGCTCAAGACCTCAGGTATTGGAGCACAACTCGTGGCTACCCTCGTGAGAGAGTTGTGCTGGGGGTTCCTTTTTACGGTTACTGTTGGGGCGATGCCTGCCCCTATGAAGGTCAACACCCCTACGCTTCTTTAGTTAGACTTTTTCCTGAGACTGTTAGTTCTGACTTAGTTGAAGCTCCGGGTGATGGATATGTTGTCTCTCATAACGATCAAGCCGCGATGCTTGAGAAGGCGGAGCTCTCTCTGGATTACGGCGGAATCATGATTTGGGAGATGTCTCAAGATACTAACGATGAGACTTCTCTTTTCCGCGTCATTCGTGAAACGCTGAATTCAGCAGAATAGTTCCTAGAGAGGAGCTAGCCTCCTCTCTCTCCGAGCTCTGCCCAGAGTAGCCACTCTGGGCTACTCTGGTTGACTTGGTCTTTTCTCTTTGACGGTCAACTGTCCGCATCGGACAGTTGACCGTCCGACTTTGTCCAGAGTTAGAAAGGAATGAGCTGGCTCTGAGCCGAGGAATCTCAGAGCGATACACTCGGGCGCCCGGAAGATATTCATTCCGTGGAAAATTGAATCACAATCGCTTTTGTTTCTCGATTGTTTCTCTCATTGTTATGTTTTGTGTATTGGCATGAACGGTGCAAAACGCTTTATGTGTATTTTGTCAGATTGCCTCTGGTGGGCTTGAAATACTGCAAAAAAAAGCATTCTTCCGCGCACGAACTTTTTTGTGGTGGAATCGTTTCCACCACAAAAAAGCAACCTTTCCGGCGGTGGACAATTCAGGAGATAGATCTATCCCCAATCAGCCTCTCCTTTTTCAGTCATTGGTGACCTTAACATGAGCGATACCTTCCTTTCCTTCAGTTCCTCTTTGTCGAATATTTTTCCTTCGCGAAATTTGGCAGCGACTGTTGGCGCTGCACTGTTGCTATTCGGTTCTTTTGGGTGCTCCAGCAGCGAAGGCTTACCGGCATTTGGTTCAGACTTAAACGCCCAACCGGTAGCGTCTCGCGGTTGTGATGATGGGGCGAGCCGTTCTTGCTCCATCACCCTG
>JAKVCH010000097.1 GCA_022447485.1 Polyangiaceae bacterium
GCGCCCCAGCGTTGCCTGCCCCCAGGCGCCGCGTGCGCTCAAAGCCAGACGGTCGAGGCCTTGCTCGTATTGAAAGCTGGGGTCGTCCACGATGGCGTCAGCGATAGGAATGATTCGATACGGAAGCGATTGGGATTGAGGTAGGAGAGGGTTTGCTCCCACAGCATCTTCCGAGTCGATCACGGCTCGCTGTTCGTAGGCGATATTTGCTGTAAGCCACGGTAATATTGCGGCATCTAAGTCGAGGCGCAGGCGCCAAAAATTGGTTGCGGACGTGCCTCCCTCTTCATAGAGAGGGTCAGAGATGAGCAGGACTGATTTCAGGGCGGAGTTGAGCGCTACGTAGCGATTACCATCTTCTGAGGTCCACAGGTCTCGTGCCTCCGCCTGTGGGGAGAAGGTGAAAGCCAATCCGGCCATACAGAAAAGTCCTAGCGCTCTGGCGCGGCAACTTTTTTTCATGTCTTTAGGTTAACTCAAGATCTGTGTGATGCTCGGCCCCGTGCTCTTTCGCCTCATCACTTAAAACGCTCCCGTCTTGCAAGGTAATGATCCTCTCAGCGTGCCGCATGACTCGTGGGTCGTGGGTAGCGAAAAGAAAAGTCATCTTTTGCTCATCATGAAGCCGTCGCATCATCGTCATCAGAGCTTCGGCATTTTCTGTGTCTAAGTTGGCAGTGGGCTCGTCGGCAAGAATCAGTTTCGGTCGTGAAGCAACAGCTCGAGCAACCGCAACTCGTTGTTGTTCTCCTCCGCTGAGCTCTTCAGGGCGTCGATCGGCATCTTTACCGAGACCGAGTTCGTCCAAGACCTCGATGGCACGCTTGCGCCGCTCCGTTGCATCGACTCCTTGTAGCTCCAGAACAAATTCGACATTTTCTCGAGCCGTCAGCACTGGGACCAAATTGTAGGCTTGAAAAACGAAGCCAATCCGATGCAAGCGTAGTTCAGAACGTTGGGTTTTATTGAGCTGGTTGAGGTTTTTTCCTAAAACCGTGAGTTCACCGGAGCTAGGTTGATCTAAGGCTCCCAGTTGATTCAAAAGGGTCGTTTTACCGCTGCCGCTCGGTCCAACGAGCGCCACGAATTCTCCTGAGTGAATCTGGAGGTCGATACCCCGCAGGGCACGGACCATCGTGGCTCCGTGGCCAAATTCGCGGACGAGTTTTTCGGCGGAGATGAGAATTTCTGACTCTGACATATTGCTTGGCTGCGACTGAGTGGATGAAGGGTCTGACACGTGACTGGAATAGATAGTTCCCGGAGAAAATTACGATTAGTTTCGAGCTCGAAGAATGCTCGCCGGGTCAATGCGGAGTGAATAAATAGCCGGATAGATAGCGCCGATCAGAGTTGCACCAATCGCCAGCACGAGCAGAAAGGGAATCACCCAAATGCCGACATCAGCTTTCATGATCGGGTCGAGAAGTATGCCACTCATATTCATACCGCTCTCGTTTCCGGAGATAGCACCGTAGTCGACACCAACCTGGCTGAGGTACCAAAGAGCCGGGGTGGCAAAGACTGTCGCAAGCACAGCGCCGGCGATGCCCGTGAAGAGAGCTTCGGTGAAGATCAAGCGCCAGAGAGTGCGACGTTTCATTCCCAAAGCAAGAAGGGCGCTAAACTCTCGCCCTCGCTGGAGGACACCGGTGAGCTGTGCGCTCGTGATGCCTAGGATGACGAGCAGCACAATCACAAAGATGATCGCGTTTGAAAAAGCAGCGTCGGCTTTTTTGGCCGCGACGAGGCTCGGGTTCACCTGAATCCAAGTCAGGGTGTCGACCTTTGCAATCTCCTTGATTTTTGAATCGTCAATAGCTCTTTCAACGCGCTGGGCGAGCGGCCCGACATCTTTTGGCTCGTTGACCAGGATGGCGAATCGCTCCACACCCGGACGACCACCTAGGTGAATCGCGTCGTTCAGGTTGGTATGAGCAACCGTCGCATCTATCGATCGACTACCAGAATGGACCACACCAACCAGGGTCAGCAGCGAAGAGTTCATTTCTCCTGTGGGGGCTACCGCTGTCACGACAATTTCGTCATTCAAGGAAACGTCGAGACGTTTTGCTAGTTCTGATCCAAGTACCAAGGCATTTTTATCGTCGGCTTGGAGGTAGCGCCCTTGGGAGACAGCGCGAATCGTGCGCCGGATCTCTCTTTCGCTCTTTGGGTCGCCGCCGAGGAGTGAAACGCCTTGTACCTTTGTGCCCATTCCCAGCAGTCCCTGGGTTTCGACCTGAGGGGTCACCACTGTGATGCCGGGCACTCCCTCGATGGTTTTCCGTAATTTTTTCCAGTCGCCGGTAATCCGTAGGCGAGTGTCTCGGGACTCCTGCCAGCCTCGGGGGACGACTTGTAGGTAGCCTTGGCCGCTCATGGCGGTTGATTCCGCCATCATACCGCTTTCGCCTTTGATCCAGGCAACCGCAACGGCGGCGATGGCGCAGCCGATGCCGACGCCAATCAACGAGAGGAGAGTGCGCGTGGTGCTGCGCATGAGACTACGAAGTGCGTACTGACTCGAAACGTTCATTTGCGCATGGCCTCGGTTGGTGCGAGTCGGTTGACAAAGTGAATGGGCCAGAGCGCCGAGAGAAGACAAGTGACGCCCATAGCCAGGAGACTTTGCTCGATCACGGAGGGGCGAAGACGGGGGTGCATGATGAAGTTGAAGGTGATGCCTTGAAAGCTCAAGTCCGTGATATCTTGACCTCCGCCGCCCGCGAGATCCGCCATGGATAGGCCCACCTGACCTAAGTAGAGTGTCAGCGATGCGCCGAGAGCTGTTCCTAGACTTAGCCCCAAGACGCCAATCAGAATCGTTTCTAGGAGCAACATGAGGTTGATACGGCGAGGCGAGGAACCTAGAGCCAGGAGCACGCCGAATTCCCGCGTTCGTTCAAAGGTGCTCATCAGCATGGTATTGGCAATACCAGCAGCTGCAGCGACGAAGACAAAGACGAGAATCACCCAAGTCGCACTATTCATCATACCCATCATCTGCACGAGTTCTGGAGCGAGCTTTTCCCAGGGTAGAATTTCGACGCTCTTTAATGCAGGTAGTTGGCGAAGACGCTCGGCCAAAGCGCTTGCCTGGGCGGCGTCTTGCCCGCGAATGGTGATTTCGTGCGCCTGATTCGGCATCGCGAAAATACTTTGCGCCGCTTCGAGTTCGATCAAAATGCCTTGAGCATTGACGATATCCAGATTGGAGCGAATGATGGCATTGATGCGCACCAGGTCCGCAGCCATTGCGCCATCGACGGTCTGCCCGATCAGAGCCAATTGGTCTCCGACCTTTAAGTCCTGGCGCTTCGCCAAGGCTTCTCCGACGATTGCTCCATAGTCGGCTTGGGGTTCTTCGCTGGAGTCAGAGCTAGGAGAGACCTTCAGGTCGAGACGTCCTGCTTTTAGGGTAGTGCTACTCTCCTCGACTAAGCCACCAGGTTGTCTTTCAGCCTGAAAGTCAATGCCGGTGACAAACGCGGTAAATCCTTCTTCGGTTTTCGCGGCCAAAGATGGCGCAAAGATACGAGGAAAGGTGCGCTCGACGCCCTGTGTGTTGGCGAGGATTTTTCTCTTTTCGCTGATATCATCAATCAGCAGATCGATGGATTGTTTCTCCCGGTATTCCGGAGCATGAATTTGCACATGACCAATCAGAGGTCCGGTCATCAGGTCGCGCAGGGAGTCTTCATAGCCGGCCATAAACCCGTCAACTCCCAGCACGAAGAATTGGGCGAGAGCCAGGGAGAGTAGGGCCAAAGCCGATCGCTTGGTATTGCGCCCCAAATTGCGCCAGGCAATTTTCAAAGTGCTGAGAAAAGGAGTCAAATTATCGGCCTCGCTTCAATCGAGAGAGAGAGAATGTGCTCGCTGGCACCTCGGCATCGAATTGCATATCGATGTATTTCATCTGGGTGTATTCGTCTTGCTTGTCACTGGGAACGATGCGCATCACTGAGGGAACTTTCCGACCGCCCAATGTTTTCACGTCTTCAAAAAACATGGTGCGAGCGAGACGATCCCGGCGGTCGTAATAGCGAGCCTGGGTCGGGAGCGTTGCGTCTTCGTTGACTGACATCTCGATTTTTTTCCAGAGCCCCACCTTGCCCTCCTTTGCCGTCATTCTCATGATCCAGCCCGCAGGAGATGTAGAAGGCCCGGCCCAGCTTGCGTTAAAGTCATTCGCGTAAGACGCGTCTTTCACTAAGTCATCATTCGTGAAGTCAGACCCCATCCAACTTCCGAGCATCATGCTGGGAGGAATGCGCACCGTACGAGAAATTTTCGGTAGATAATTCCAAAGGTTCTTGTCGACCTTCAGGGTGGCCGTGCCCGTATCTCGTGCTGGGCTTTCCAAAACGATCAAGGACTTTTCTTGACCAGAGGTCCAGATTTTCATGCGCATGGTGCGCGTGCGTCCTGGTTTGACGATTGTCATTTCAATGCGACCAATGGTCGTCTTGGCGCGATAAACTTTATCCATCCTCTCTTGAGCGGCCGCAATGGGGATGGGTCCTGAGGCGTCAGCCGCCTGGGCTTCCTCGAAAACCGATTCAGAATTCGAAAAAAGCGGGGACAGCCCTTGGGGCAGGAGAACTCCGCCCAGAAAGGCCGAAGCAGAAAGAAAGTGACGGCGCGGTGATTGACTCATGAGAACTCCAAGCAGATCGAACGGTTGTTTTCTTCGATCGTTAAATACACCTAGTCCGGTGTAGGAAGAGATGTAAGGAGAGCGCTCTTCCTGCCTGATTTGTCTCAGCTTGAGAATACGGCTCGATGGCTGAGGGCCGCGAGGACTGGAGAGGGGAGTCGATGCGACAGAAAAAAAGCGGCCCCGAAGAGCCGCTTTCTGAAATGCAAAAGGATGCGTTTAGAGCTTGCCTGTCGCCAGAGCCTCTTGGACAGTGGCAATGACTTGATCGACGGCAATGCGTTCCTGTCGTTTATCGTCTCGGTAGCGAATCGTGACAGAGTTGTCTTCGAGGGAATCATTATCGACTGTGAGACAATAAGGCGTACCGATTTCGTCGTGCCGAGCGTAGCGCTTACCAATGGTATGCTGCTCATCATATTTGACGGGAATGCCTGCTTTGAGAAATTCTTCGGCGATTTTCCGGGCGCGTTTGACGAGCTCCTCGTCTTTCTTCACCAGGGGTAAGACGGCAACCTTGTAGGGTGCCAGGCGAGGATGGAGCTTGAGCACCGTGCGGGCCAGTTGATTGTTTTCGTCAAATTCCTCTGTGTAGGCATTACAGAGGACAGCTAAGACGCCGCGAGTTGCTCCAGCTGCGGGTTCGACAACGTGGGGCACATAGCGCCAGCCTTTTTTACCGGTCTCGGGGTTGATGGCCTCGGGGTCGAAGTATTCGATCTTCTTCCCAGCTCCCTTTGCGTGAGCCTTGAGATCGTAGTCTGTGCGGCTCGCGACTCCTTCCAATTCGTCCCAGCCCCAAGGGAATTCATATTCGACGTCGAAGGTGCCATCGGAATAATGAGCCAGCTCATCCTGCTCATGCTCGCGGAACATCAGTTTTTCTTTCGAGAGGCCGATGCTTTCCCACCAGCTCATGCGCTGGTCTTTCCAGTACTCAAGGTAGCGTGGGCCCTCTCCCGGTGGGCAGAAGAACTCCATCTCCATTTGTTCGAACTCGCAGCTGCGGAAGATGAAGTGCTCGACGGTCACTTCATTTCGAAAGCTTTTGCCCATCTGGGCGATTCCGAAGGGAACCTTCGCGCTTTGGGATTGCTGCACGTTTGAGAATTGTACAAACATGCCTTGGGCTGTTTCTGGCCGCAGATAAACCGCGCTGGTCACCATGGCGTTGTCTGCCACCGCTTTTAGCTCTTCGTCGCTTTTGCCCTCTTGGATACCTGCTTTCAGCGCGTCGATGACGTTCTGCATGGGATCCACTGGACCCAAATTCGTTCGAAACATGCCGTTGAAGTTGCGTTCTTTGGCTAGAAAAGGGGACCCGCAATTCGGGCAGACATAGCCGCGGTCGCCAGCGACAACGCCAACAATACTTTTACCGTCGCGTTTCAGCTCGCTAGCGATGGAGGCCGTTGCTCCTTCTTCTGCTGCAAGCTCCTTGATTTTCTCGAAGGCGAGTTTGGCTCGGCCCTTATCTCCTAAAGTAATGGTGACCGGCTGACCCTCTTCAATCTTAGGAGCCTTGTCAGCACGAAAGCGCTCTTGGCAGACATTGCAGTCAACCAAAGGATCGTTGAAGTTTCCGACATGCCCGCTCGATCGCCAGACTTCTGGATGCATGATAATGCTTGATTCAAGGCCGACGACATTGTCACGGCTGGTCACCATAAAGCGCCACCATTCATTCATCAGGTTGCGCTTGAGCTCGACGCCCATGGGTCCGTAGTCGTAAGCGCTCTTCAGGCCACCGTAGACCTCCGAACTTTGGAAAACGAAGCCTCGTCTCTTACAGAGAGAGACTATTTTCTGCATCAATTCCGGTTCTTTACTCGCGCTTGACATGGGCGCCCTCTAGCACGGGCACGACGAGCAGGGGAGAGTGGCAGAGACTCTTTTCTAGCCAGAGCAAAGGTTTTACCCATGAAAGCTCTTTTGACCTTGGCAGAAGAACCTCGCGGGCTGCGCCGCTTAATTTGCGGGAGAGCCCGCCATACCGCCGGGCTCTGTGCCTTCTGCGTCTGTTTCCGAGTCGGCATCGGCCTCGTCTGGAGAGGGCTCTTGGCCAGCATCCGGGCCGGTGAGGTCGTCAAAAGAACCAAAGAAGTCGCCAAAAGAGGGGCCGTCAAGAAGGCTGAGGAGGTCTTCGAGATCTGCGAAGCCGTCGAGACCCGCGAAGCCGTCGAGATTGCTCTCTCCTCCAGCCAAGACCTCCTCGCCAAGGTCGAGTTCTAATTCTTCGAGGAGAAGAAAGGCCGCACAGGCCTGGGCCAGCTCACAAACCGGAATTGCTCCGCATTCGTTCAGCGAAGAGAGCAGGCCGTCGCCGACGAGGGCGACACTTTCTAGGCAAGCTGTCGTGAGCTGGGGGTCGGCACTCTCTTCGTCGCAAAGGAGTGCGGTGAGGGTCTCTTCGCAGAGCTCCTCGCCGGATGCCGTCGGAGCTAGCTGCTCGAGTTCGCTCTCTAAGCAGCTGGCGAACTCCTCATCGCCGGCGTCACAGCCGAGGGAGACCGTGCAATTGGTGAGCGCCGTTTGCGCACCTTGGCTCAGAAGTTCGTTCTCGGAACAGGTTTGCTGGCAGTCGTCGAGCTCGAGGCTGCTGTCGCAAGCTGTCGCTTCCGAGCAGAAATCCTTGCAGCTCTGTGTTTTACCCGCGCCTGGCTCTGCTTGCTCCTCTTCTTGCTCGGCGCTGGAGGGCGGCGGATCGGAAGACTTTTTACCACCGCAGCCAGAAAGCGGCAGGGTGCTGAGCCCAAGCAAGCCAAGGACAAGAGAGTAGCGGTTCAATTCTTTTCGGAAGAGCATCTTAGCTCATTCCTTAGCGCTGGAAGTGGGGGGAGTCGAATCGCTGGTAGGTGGCTGTAGGGCATTCTTCGCCTTCAAGGCACTCACCAGTTCGGCTGCCATGCGGCGGTGGGTCTTGACGGAGGGGTGCCAATCACAGCCGAGCCCCTCTTCTTTGCGAATGCGCTGGTACTCATAGAAACCTGTGCGGGAATCACCGGCCTTTTGGGCGTCTGCGACAATCGTTTGGAGGGTTGTTCTCACGGAGGAGAGAGCGGCTTTGCCCTCTGGCCATTCATCGCTGAGAAGGGGGCCAACGGTGTAGAGCAGGTAAGCGTTCGGGTATGCTTTTCGCAGTTCAGCCGCAAATTTCTCAAATTGTGGTTGGAATGCCGTGGTGTCTTTCACCTCCGGGGCAAAGTCATTGGTGCCAAGATTGACGACAACAAGCGCCGGCTGTTCTGTTCCGAATTCGACTTCGGGCAGCTCTTCAGCTGGATTCACTCTCTTCCAGAGACGGGGCATGGTCAGAGTGTCGCTCGCACTTCCGCGATTCGAGGCAACTCCCTTTCCCGACCAGGCAATGGTTGTGAGGTCGGCGTTGAGCACTCGTGCTGCCTTGGCCTCGTAGGTCAAGTAATGGTTTTCCGTGTCCGCAGAGAAGTGACACTTTTCGTTACTTCCTTCGTTACCGTAGCCAGTGCTGATCGAGTCGCCGATCACAAGAATCTGCGGTCGGGCGACCTCGACAGGTGCCAGAGCTTCGCCATAATTATCGAGGACGAGGGCGTGAAGAGTGGTTTCTCCTAAAAGAGGTTCGGTGAGTCGATAGAGGGTGACCGTATGCTCGCCACGCTTGAGGCCTTTCACTAACTCAATGGTGGAGCGCCCAGCGGCCGGAGCAATCTTCTCTCTCGCAGGACGACCATCAATCAGCACAAGGTAGCGGTTGTTGCCTGTATCGGTGATATCCGCACTGACGGCTGTTCCTCGAAAATGGACAGATACCGCAGAGCCCGACCAAGAAAACTGCACAGCGCCGTCGTCTTTCTTCTTAAAGCGACCCTGCATGCGAAAAGGGATCTTTGTCGTGGCGTTGACTGAGGGGCCAGCGTAGGCCGCCGCGACTCCACCTCGCCGATGTTCCGAGCTGCCGACGCAGGCGGAGAGAAGCCCGGTGCAGGCTAGAATCAGCGCGACAGAGCAGGGGCGTGGTGTTTTTTTATAACGAGCGAAGATCACGGCGCTAGTTTAAGCCAATTTTGACGAAAAGATGTCCATGTTTTCTCTGGGCGTTCGTGAAATCGTTCTGTTGAAAGCTATTTTCGCCCACCCAAGCCTGGCTGGGTTGATTCTTATGCCAATTTGCCGCTGTGCATTGAATTGATTCGTGTCATTCTTCCGTCGTGAACGGCGAAGGAAAGAAGTCCAATCTCAAGCAGCAATTCGTTGAATCGACCAAGTCAACGAAGGCGAAAGTCTCGGCAGTTCCCTCGGGGCGAATGAATCGTTTTCTCCAGCTAGGTAGCACTGCGGGGCGTATGGCCTTGGGTGCCGCGAAGGAAAAC
>JAKVCH010000098.1 GCA_022447485.1 Polyangiaceae bacterium
CATTCCAAATTTTGCCATTGAGTAGGCCAAGTGAGGTCCAAAATACTGCGGCTCCATGTTGAGGGGTGGCGAGAGCGTGAGTATTTTCCCCCCTCGCTCTGAGTCTTTCAGGTAGGGCAGGCAAGCTTGGCCGCATGCAAAAGTTCCTCGCATATTGACTTGATGCATCAGGTCAAAACGCTTCATCGAGGTGGTGATGGTATCGCTCAGTTGAATGGCGCTGGCATTGTTGACCAAAATGTCGATACCACCAAAGTGAGCGACTGCTTTGGCGACGCTTGCCTGGACAGCCGTTTCGTCGCGAATATCACATTGGAGAGCAAGGGCTTCTCCACCAGCAGCTTCCACTTCTTCCTGAGCCGTTGTCAGGGTGCCTTCTAAGCGAGGATGTGGCGTTGCCGTCTTGCCAATCAACACGATCCGGGCTCCCTCAGCGGCTGCCGCTCTGGCAATCGTGAGACCGATCCCCCGGGTTGCTCCAGTGATGAGTAGGACTTGATCTTTTAAGTCGGTGGACGGTGACTTTTCTAGCATACAACAGGATGGGGCTGCTTTTTTGCGTACGCAAGCCTGGTCTATCCAAAGAGAGGGACGACGCCTAAGATAAGCTCATGACAACTTCAGCGATTTGCTTTGTCTGTTTAGGTAATATTTGTCGCTCGCCGACTGCCGAAGGTGTTTTTCGAGCGAAGTTGGCACAGGCAGGGCTGGAGCGTGAGATTGAGGTCGATAGTGCGGGCACGGCGGCCTATCATATTGGCAAGCCAGCGGATGCGCGCAGCCGTGAACATGCGAAGCTCCGGGGTTATGAATTGGAGAGCGTGGCTCGACAATTTTCGAAAGAGGACTTTCATCGATTTGATTTGATCCTCGCCATGGATACCGAAAATCTAAAAAATATGCAGGCGATGCTCGAGCCGGATGCAGACGCTCCGCGTGCTCAGCTGAAACTATTCCGTGAGTATGATCCTCAGGCGGCTCCTGGCGAATCCGTGCCCGATCCCTATCACGGTGGGAAGCAAGGGTTTGAAGAGGTCTTAGATATTTGCGAGCGAACAGCCGAAGGACTGCTGGTCGAACTGCAGAAGGAACGAAAATAAATCTGCGATTCCTTCTCGAGAGACGAGACGACGCTAATCAGTTCAGAGATTGAGGGCTTTGTCTCAGCGCGAAGCCGGCGACCTCGGCCAAGAACGTCTCTTCGCTCTGCAACAGAATCATTTCGAATTCGCCAGACATGAAGCCGAATGGAGTCTTCAGAGGACAGCCGGAGGTATACTCGAAGCTTTCGCCCGTTTTTAGAACGGGCTGTTTTCCGACAACGCCAGGGCCTCGCACGTGTTCCACGTGACCATTCCCATCAGTGATTTCCCAGTGGCGATTCAATAGCTGTACGGTGTCCGAGCCAGTATTTTCAATGGTAATTGTGTAGAGGTAGAACCAAATTCCCCTCTCCAGATCAGAATGGTCGGGAGAAAAGCGTGCCTTGACCTTTACCCGAACGTGACGAGTTTCGGCTTCCGAAAAAGATGACTCCATGGCCAGACCCTAGTGAAGGAAGAGCTGCTCCGCTAGACGCTCAAGAACGCGTGGCGTCCTCGGGGAGCGGTTGATTGGTTAAATATTCTCTCAGTGGCTCAAGGAGCAACATTTCACGCCAGCCGACGAGAGATTCTAATATACCTATTTCCCCCTGGGTGAGCGCGGCAGCCTTCATGCGCTTGGTCACACGTCCGGGCAGCGCTAATTCCGGCGAAATGCCAAGCTCGAGGGCGAGATCGGCCTTCATTTTGCCGAGCCAGCCATCAAGAGCGATTTCCTCAAAGGTAGCGTAAGCTGGAGGGTCGAGGAGCTGGTAATCTCCCTCTTGCGCTGCGGCCAGGTTCTTCTTCATCGCCTGAAGCAGCGTTGAACCGTAGTCGTTCAAGAAGCGTTGCCCGATGCCTTTTATTCGACTCATCGCTGCAAGGTTCTCAGGCATGCGGCTAGCAAGAGACAGTAGGGCTTTATTTTCAGGAGCATGTAGTCGCTCTCTGGACGGCAAATCGTTGTACCAATGGATGATCGCTTCGAGGGCCGCTTGCCGTTCAGGCGCCAGTTGCCAGGCGTTGCGAAAAGAAGCCATCCGTAAGGGCGCTGGCGGTTCGACCGCAGGGTTGAGAGTGTCCAGCGACGCCGCGTAGAGCGTATCGAGGCGGTTGCGCTCTTTTGCCCGAGTCTTGAGCTCCTCAGTTATCTTAGGAAGATATTCTACATCCGAAGCTGCGTAGGCAAGTTGTGACTTGGGGAGGGGGCGCCGCACCCAATCGTCTGCTTGATGGGCCTTATTGCTCCTGACGCCGAGCATTTTGAATTGCAGGTAGGCGAGGGAGACGGAGGACTCCGCACTGAGTAGACCATAGGCGATTTGAGTGTCGAAGAGTCGGCCAGGTAAGTCTATTTTTAACTCTTGGGTGAGCAAACGCACATCTTGGAGCCCGGCATGGAGCACCCACTCGATGGACGGTCCAGAGAGCAGCTCGCTGAGATCACGAAGGTCATCGATCGCCAGCGGGTCAATCAGGTAGATATCGTCTTTGGCTCTTAATTGAATCAGACAAAGGCGGGTGCCTTTGCGGTTCGATTCGAATTCCGTATCGAGATAGAAACAACGGTTTTCCCACAAAGCATCGACGCAGTCGCCTAAGCTGTCGACATCTTCAACCAGGTGATAGCGTGGCCCTCGTTGGCTCGTCATAAAATCGAGCCTGGCTGATAACCAGCAGCTTGAGGAAATTTAGAGGCAAGGGCTTCGACCGAACGGATGAAGCTGGAGACTTGAGAGGGGGCGGCGCCGACGAAGTCGAGGGGCTTCTCGATGAATGCTTCGAGGTCAGCTTTGCTGAGAGGGAGACGAGAGTCATTGCCCAGACGCTCAAGTAAGTCGTTTTGCGAACGTCCGGCTTCCCGCATCTCAAGAGCTACGGCCACGGCATGTTCTTTGATAGCTTCATGGGCCGTTTCGCGACCAACGCCCGCTTGAACAGCAGCCATCAGAACTTTCGTAGTACCTAAGAATGGTAAGTATCGTTCTAATTCGCGTTGGATGACCTGAGGATAGTAGCCAAGCTCTCCTAGGACGCTGAGGAATGTTTCAAACATCCCATCGGTCGCAAAGAATGCATCCGGAATCATCAAGCGTCGGACAACTGAGCAACTCACGTCGCCTTCATTCCATTGATCGCCAGCGAGCCCGGCGGCCATGGTCAGGTGACCGCTCAGAATTGTATGAAATCCACAGATCCTTTCGCAGGAGCGCGAATTCATTTTATGGGGCATGGCGCTTGAGCCAACTTGGCCTTTTTTAAAACCCTCGGTGGCTAACTCTGCTCCAGCCATGAGCCTCAGGGTGGTCGCAAAGCTTTTCGGCCCAGCTGCTACTTGGACGAGAGCGCTGACCACATCTAGGTCGAGGGAGCGGGGGTAGACCTGTCCGACGTTGTCGAGAATCTTTTCAAAACCTAGGTGCTCAGCGACTTTCTTTTCGAGGGTAGCCAGTTTATCGGTGCTGCCTCCCACAAGGTCGAGCATATCTTGTTGAGTACCCACGGGGCCTTTGATGCCGCGTAAGGGGTAGCGGTCGAGGAGCTCTTGGATACGGTGAAAGGATTGCAATAACTCTTCACCACTATTGGCTAAACGTTTGCCGACTGTGGTGGCTTGAGCGGGGACATTATGACTCCGACCGGCAATCACGGTCACTGCCTCGCGAGCAGCAATCTCTGCCATTTTAACGAGAGCACTCACAATTCGATCGCGGACTAATTCGAGTCCGCCCCGGATTTGCATCTGTTCCACATTTTCCGTGAGGTCACGACTGGTCATGCCTTTATGAATTTGCTCATGGCCGGCAAGCTCACAGAATTCCTCAATGCGAGCTTTAACGTCGTGCCGAGTTACTCTCTCTCGAGCATCGATACTCTCGAGATTGACCTGGCGAAGGACTCGCTCATAAGCATCGATAGCTCCCTCGGGAACATCAATTCCTAACTCTCTCTGAGCACGGAGCACCGCGAGCCAGAGTTGGCGTTCCAGGATGATCTTATTCTCAGGGGAGAATAGTTCCGCCATGGCGGGGCTTGCATAACGGGTGGCGAGGACGTTTGTTACTCTAGCTCTAGTCACGGCCGAGACTTAGCTGTGTCGGCTCACAAGTAAAGGCAAGCTTCAGGAACGAGCTGAAAAAAGGAGTTCCGGAAAAGAAAGAAGTACCTCTGGAGCTTTTGGGGTACCCAGCTTTTCCGCTCCTTTAGTGATTCTGACCACCTGGACCGTGAGCATGATGGTGTTTTAATTCATCTTTTTGGGCTTTGCGCACAGTCTCGACTCGTCCGCTAAAGTGCAGATCTTTCCCCGCGAGAGGGTGGTTTCCGTCCATCAAGACGGTAGCCAGCTTCACTTTGATAATTTTTACTGGAACGCTTCCTCCCTGAGGGGAATTCATCGTGAGGACCATGCCTTTCATCGGCGTAACGTTCGGACCGAGTTCAGCTATCGGCACTTCAAAGGTGCGCGTTTCGTCGTACTCCCCATAACCCTCCGCAGCGGGAACGACCACAGTGAACGCCTCACCGGGTTCCTTACCGAGGAGTTCTGCTTCAAGACCCGGCACTAAATTACCGTGTCCTTGTAGGTACAAAAGAGGAGACTTCCCAATATTTGTGTCGAGAACCGCCCCCTCGGCGTCTTTCAGGGTGTAGAAGATGGAAACAACGCGATCTTGAGCAACTTGCATGACGCTTGCTTCTAGCGGGCTTTCAAATTGGAGCAAGTTCTGGTCGCGCTTGGCTCCGAGCGATGTATTATCCGCCTCCGAAATCGGAGATATTCGTGCCAGCTAGCTATTTTGACGTCGACGGGACTCTCGTAAAAACTAATTTAGTACACCCGACCCTGCACTATTTACTGAACCAAAGCACCCCTCTGAAGATTGCGAAAAGCCTGGCCGGTGTTGCGCTGAAGGCACCTGCGATGGCGCTCGCCGAGATGCGCGATCGGAGGATGTTTAACGAGCTCCTCTTCTCATCCTACCAAGGAATCAGCGAAGATCGTCTTGAGCTGCTGAGCCGTGAGGTTTACGAAAAGGTATTGCAGCCCAATCTATTTCCTTTTGCTCGCGACTTGGTGAGTCGCAGCCGCTCGAGTGGTCAGAAGGTGGTGCTTTTAAGCGGCGCTTTATCCTGCATTCTGCGTCACCTTGCCGAAGATATCGGCGCCGATGAGGTGATTGGCAACCGATTAGAAATGAAAGACGGGCGAGCGACAGGAAAGATGCTGCAGCCGATCGTGGCCGGTCCGACAAAGGCAAAACTGATTCGCGACCACGCCCGCCAACATCAGCTTGAGTTAGATGATTGTTTTGCCTACAGCGACAGCTATTCCGATGTGCCCATGTTGAGCGTTGTCGGACACCCCGCGGCGGTGAACCCCGACTCGCGCCTTAGACTCCTTGCGACCGCCTACGATTGGCCAATACTTTCCCTGGCGTAAGGGTTCTTTTAAGCAACATGTAACCTTCCGTCTTGGCTAGAAGGCTCACGCAGAAAAGAAATCGGGGACTCATTAAGTGAGTTTTCCTAGCGCCTCTTTAACTTGAGCGCATGCCTTCGAGAGCCCAGGGTGACACTTGTCCGCTATGAAGAGCCCTGTCACTGCTAGAAGCGTCTGCGTATCAGATTGAGAGGACAGATGAGCGCTCTGATACCAGTAGTCATTCGTTCATTTTGAATCGCGTTTGTTATCAGTACATAAGGCGCTCTTGTCCCACATAAATCACGCCATTGCGCGGTGAAATCGCCTGCGGCTGCTAGGTTCTTCTTATGCTTAGCGTTCGGAACACCGCCATTGGACCCAAAGCGTCCAACGTCGCCTCTGGTAGAAGACAATCAAGGGAAGAGAATATTCCTCATTCGATGGACCGTTCCCGTTTTTCTCTCTGTGCCCGAAGCATCCTGCCGCTTTTCGTCATGCTTGCCGCCGGCGGTTGCGAGGCTTTTCCAGAATTAGTGCAGGGGCCAAGTTCTGCTCTAGACGATGCTGCCGAAACGAACCCCCTGATGCAGGGTAACTCATCACAATCTGGTTTGCAGGGCGGTCTAGGGCTCGGAGGGGCAGGTGCGGTGTTCAGCTCCTCTGGTAACGCTCCGGAGTCCTGCGATGAATCAGAGGAGGCTGCGGACCTTGTCCCAGCGAACTTGCTCTTTGTCGTCGATAAAAGCGGAAGCATGGAGTGCAATGCTCCTCCTATTGATGTGAATTGCGAAGACCCCGTTCGCGTGGAGCCAGGCTCTGCTTCCAAATGGGAAATGACCCAAGCGGCTTTGACTGGCTCGAACGGTGCTTTGCCCACCTTGGCTGGGCAAGCCGGGATCAGCGCCGGGCTGATGCTCTTTCCCTTGGATTCGGCCTGTGAAGTCCCGGCCAATGGAGAGCTAACAATTCCGATTCAGCCTCTCTCGTCATCGCAGCTCACTTCGATCCAGTCCGGCCTCGAGGTAGCTCCAAGTGGCGCGACTCCTCTCGCCGGTGCGACGATTCGTGGTTTGGAAGCCATTCGTCTCGGCATTCATGCCGGTGACTTAGAGGGTGACAACTATCTAGTCGTGATGACCGATGGAGCAGAGACTTGCCAACCGGATGCTTTGACGGGCTTGCTTTCGATTGTCGAAGAGGCTCGCGAATATTATGGGATCCGTACCTATGCAATCGGTGCTCCTGGTAGCGAAGGCTCTCGAACCCTCCTGAGCAAAATTGCTAACGCCGGCGGTACCCGTACCACGGCTGATTGTTCCTTGGAGCCAGCCAATGCAGGCGAGTCTTGTCATATTGACCTGACTGAGAGTGAAGACATCGATGCAGACTTAGGCTCGGAGTTCAAGGGGATCACTGAGGAGACGACCCAGAGTTGCGAGTATGATGTTCCGCAGAATGCGCTCGTCGACAAGAACAAGGTGAATGTCGAGTATACGCCCACCGGGGAAAGCAAGCGTCTCATCTTGCAAGATCCTCGTGATCAAGGCGCCGAGCAATGTGCCGACGCCGAAGGCTGGCAATATTCGGAGGATGGCTCAAAAATTGTTCTTTGCGGAGCAGTTTGTGATGATGTTTTGGCTGATCCGGGTGCTCAAGTGCGGGTTGTATTTGGTTGTAGAAATTCGATTGTTCGATGAAGGCAGAAGAGATGCGATTACTGAATAGATTACAAAACAACCCTCTTCTTTTTTCTTTCGCGCTTGGTGCGCTATTGACCGGTTGTGGTCAGGGAAATGGTGAGAGCGATGGCACCAAAAGTGGCTCTGGAGCTGATGCGCAAGAAGAGTTGAACGGCGGGGATGGCATGGGCGGCGGTGCGGGAGCTGCCAATGACGGCTCGAGCAATCAGTCCCAGGGAAGTGCCGATGGCGACCTGACGGGAGAACTCGAGCGAGACGCGGTCCAACTACCGACGGGAATATCTTGGAGCTACGACCCAAGCCTCGATCTAGAAGCTGAGACTTGTGCGGCCCAAAGTATCGCCGCCGAAGAAATACCCCTCGACGTTTTTATCATGCTCGATCGCTCCGGGTCGATGAGGTGGCTCGATGTCGCTAATTCTGATGTTGCGGGTGCAGCGTCCTGCGCCGTCGGTTCGACCGTGAACGCTCGTTGGTGCAATGCCATCAACGCTATTGACGGATTTGTACGGAATCCGAGCTCTGTCGGCATGGGTGTGGCGTTCGCGACTTTTGCTGGGGCCGCCAATAGCTGTCAAGCGGTGGCTTCCTTGGATACGCCCTTGGCAGTAATTCAGGCATCGGATGCCAATGGGCAGCGTCAGGCGATTACGAATAAACTGAATGATGCCAACCCAGCGGGCAGCACCGCAACTGAAGAGGCGCTCAGGACTTTGATTTCCTTTTCGAGCGACCGTCAGGATCAGTTGGCGATGGCGGGCGAAAATCGAAAAGTCATCAACATCATCGTGACAGACGGCGAGCCGAGGGAATGCAATCAAACCGTAGCTCAGCTCAATACCCTGGTGGTGAATCACTTCGAGCAAAAAGACATTCCAACAATTTTTATTGGAATGACCGGTCTCGACGAAACAAAGCTTGAGGCGATGGCTGTGAACGCTGGAGCTGCATTACATACGGACTATTGTGAAGGAGACGATACGAGCTGTAGTTAATATTCTGTCGGGACTGGCGATGCTGCTGTCTTCAGTGCTGCTCTTGACGCGATCCGCGAGTCCGTGGCGGGATGTGACTTCAGCATTCCTGCTGATACCGGGCTGGTGAATCTCGATGGCGTCAACGTGAAGTTTACGTCTGCCCAAGGCACGGTGACGACCTTGGAAAAGGTGACTGGTAGTTGCTCTGCTGATGATCAATATTACGTTGAGGGCAGTGGCAACGAGGCCACCATCAAACTTTGTCCGGCGACTTGTGAACGACAGACCACGGAGACATCCGTCGATATTGAAATTCCTTGTGCGAGTCAGTGAGAATTTGTTGGTCAGGGGCGGGCTCCTCGGATTTCCGCGGCTGAACTTGCCTCTCAAACAGCGAATTTTCCCGAAAATAGCGATTTTTTTCGAAAATAGTCTGTCTGAGTCAGAATGAGGGCTGATTCCCCGCCGGAGTCTGTTGTCGGGTCGAGCTTTTCCCTATGCTACGCGGCCCATGGCTCACCCATCTGTTGTAACCCTCGACCAAGACAGCGCTCCCCGAACGGTATTTTCGGGCGACCAACTCATCGATATTGACCTGCCCGCTGGTTCCCGGGTGATCTATCCCAAGCCTCCTTTGAGCGGTTTGAAAGATGTCGACGCTGCGATTCGCTATGCATTGAATCACCCTGATGGTTCCGAGCCCCTTTATGCCAAGTTGCGTCCTGGCATGATGGTGAGGATTGCTGTGGTCGATATCTCGTTGCCGCTGCCGCCGATGAAGGGTCCCGATATTCGTGTACGTG
>JAKVCH010000099.1 GCA_022447485.1 Polyangiaceae bacterium
TCGGCTGGTGTTTATCGCCAACCCCGGGCCATTCGCTCAGAAAAGCTTGGCTACGTAAAGCTAGGTGGAAAGGTGCCTGTCTTAGCGGAAAAGGTGAAAGGGAAAGACTGTTCGAAGGGCTGGTATGCGGTGAAAGGCGGGGGCTATATTTGCTCCTCTGTGGGCAGCACGGACCCAAAAAGTAAAACGGCTCGCTTTGCGCCCAGCCAGCCGAACGTTAGCGAGATATTACCTTATCAATATGCACGAAATGCCCAGAATGGCACGCCGGCATATCGTTCCTTGCCGAACTCTGATCAACTTTGTGACTACGAGCCCTTTTTGAAAGAGTGCGTTGAGAAAAAGAAGACCCTTGATGCCCGCAAGGAAGCAATTCGTCAGGAACGGGAGGCCGATCTGGCGCAAATGCGTGAGCAGGGCTTGGCAGTGGGTGGTGCGCCGCCTACCGAGGGCCTCGATGATGAGCCCGTCGAAGAAGCTGTGCCGCTTTGGGAGCGCACAGAGGACCTCAATGAATTGAAGATTACTGATCTGCGCGAAGGTGCGGACGGGATGTTGGCCGGTCGTCTCATGAAGGGGTTCTATGTCGCGATCGACAAGGAGTTTGAATGGAAGAACAGGAAGTATTTTAAAACGACGAAAAGCGTCATGGTTCCGGCGAATCGCTTTTGGAAAACCTCGCCATCAGACTTTCAGGGTCTTGAGATTGACGGTGAGGAATGGAAAATACCCGTGGCTTGGGTCGCTGGGCCGAGAAAGTTTGCTCCGACCTACGAGATCAACGTTGAGACGAATGCGGTCAAGGCGAAAGGGTCTCTAAAAAAATTCACACCAATTCAGTTGAACGGGGAGCATCATAAAATAGGCACAAAAGACTATTTTCAGACGAAAGACGGTCTTTGGGTCCGGGACCCTCACACGCGCACGGCGAAGCCTGGACCGCGCCCCGACGAAGTGGGTGACGATGAAGTTTGGCTGGATGTAGATATTAGCGAGCAGACCGTAGTGGTTCTCAGAGGCGATACACCTATTTACGCCACTCTGATTTCAAGTGGGCGTCACTCGAACGATGAGGAAAAAGACCATAGTACTCCGAGAGGAATGTGGCGAGTCAGGGAGAAGCACATGGCGTCTACTATGGATGGCGACGGTAGTGCTGCCGGAGACCTTCCTTATTCCATTGAGGATGTGCCATATATTATGTACTTTTATAAAAGCTATGCGACTCATGCGGCGTTTTGGCATCGGAATTATGGCAGCCAAATGAGCCATGGCTGTGTGAACCTCTCGCCTTTGGATGCAAAGAAGATATTCTTTCTTGCTTCACCTGCGCTTCCAGAAGGATTGCATGGTGTTTGGTCAGGGGATGATAATCCGGGTTCCTGGGTGGTGGTGCATGATTGATGGAGCCAAGCTAGTTTGATGGATCAAGTTGCTGCACATCTAGACAAAGGCTGGGAGCTGGCTCGGCTCGCAGATTTTTCAGGCGCCGCATTGTCTGCCCAAAGTGCTTTGGCCCTCGATGGAGGTTCGGCAGAAGCTTTGAATCTTTTGGGCTATGCCCAAGCGTTGAGTGGTGAGCCAGAAGAGGCCCTGGCTTCCTACGAGGCTGCCATCGCCATTCAAGACGGCTTCTTCGAGGCTTTGTTGAATGCGGCAGAGATATGTCTTTTTCCCTTACAAGAGTGGGAACGGGCCTACGAATTCGCACAACGGGCCTTAGCGGTTGCTGATAATGCCGAAGAAATTATCGACGGTACTTTGCTTTCTTTTGATGCCTTGCTCAATATTGGCCGACATAATGATGCTCGGGAGCTTTTGGCGACTCTTCCCGACCCGCCATTTCCCCATCCCGTCCATCCGCTGATGATCGGGCGTGCGTATTTCGAAATTCAAGACTTCGACAAGGCCGAGAAGATGCTAGCCCAGGCCGAAGAGCGGGACCCTGAGAACCCAGACCCATCTTACTTCCGTGCCTTTATTCTTGACCAACAAGGAAAGACCCGCGAGGCAACGATGGCTTTTTTAAAGTCGCTCGCATTAGAGCAATACCAGCAGCCGCTTGCCTGGAGTTATTCGGCCGGGGACTTTGAGGGTTTGGTGCATGAAATCGTTCATGATTTGCCTGCGCATCTGAGAGCCGTGCTAGACGGTGAAGAAGTTTATGTGGCTACTCTTCCTGGGGTTGAGGTCGTGGCAGAAGGTGCCGATCCACGAACACCAGTTTTAATTGACGTTCTTGAAGGGGACGGTCCTGCGTTTCGTATTTTCGTTTATCAACGTAATATCGAGCGCATGGCAGGTGTACCGAGCGCAATCGCTCAAGAGATACGCGAGGCCCTGATGCAGGAGGTGGCCTCTGTAGCGTTTGAGCATCAGTTGTCGGCCTTTAAGCCTTCGACTCAACTCAATTAGAACTGGCGACTATCCGAAGTCGTGGGCAACTGCCTAGGCTGTCAACCGCCTACGCTATCCTTTTCGTTAGTTCGAGAGCCACAATGTCGAGCATCGTCCGGGCGGCGGATGGCGGTAGCTGCTGCAGGGCGGCTCGCGCCTTTTCGGTGACCCCTAAGGCACGCTGGCGCACCTCTTCGCAGGTTCCTAAAGCGAGAACCCGTTGGCTCACTTGCTCGATCCGCTCGGTCTTGCCGCAGTGGATTTCAGCGACCAAATCGCCCAGACTTGGGTCTTTCTGTACCGCTAAGACGAGAGGCAAGGTGAGCTTTCCTTCAAGCAGGTCGGCAAATTGAGCCTTGCCCGTATGAGGACTGTCATAATCCAGGACATCGTCGACAAGCTGAAAGGCGACACCTAGGTGCTCGCCATAAGAGGCCAGAGCATCTGCTTCCGTTTGACTCGCGCCGGCCATCAGAGCACCTGTCTTGGTCGCGAAGGAGAAAAGCGAAGCCGTTTTGTTGGAGAGCACCTGGTAATAGGTCTCTTCACTCATGTCGAGCTGGGTGCGGCCTCGTAGTTGAACGATCTCACCTTCCACTAAGCGGCGCAATGTAACTAAAAGGGCCGGAAGGTGGTCTGGAGCGGCGCTGGCGGTGCGCTCCAGCGAATGAACTAATAAAAGGTCTCCCGAAAGAACGCTGACTCCGTTGCCGAAGAGTAGTCGCGAAGTAGCGGCGCCTCGGCGTTCGGTTCCCTCGTCCACGACGTCGTCGTGGAGCAGTGTTGCAGAATGTACCAACTCGGTTACCGAGGCCATTTCGAGGAAGTTGGGTCCCGAAGCGCCAAAGCAGCGAGCGGCAAGCAAGAGGGAGAGTGGCCGTACTCGCTTGCCTCCGCGAGCGATCAAATGTTCAATCGCCTCGATGCTTGGTCTCGGACCCGTTTTGCAGGACTCTTCCAGTATAGCTTCAACCTCGGAGAGCTCGGACGCCAAAAATGCCTGGACGTCATGCAGCTGGTTTCCCAGGCGCTTATCCGCTTTTCGGGAAACTGCGCCTTCGGTGAGAACACTGAGCGCTGTATTGATCTGCATTGTCATGGGCTTTGGGGGGCAACTTTCAAAGGATTTTGAAACTATGAACCAGGATGGCTTCCAGGTCAATTCCCGGCGGCTGCTAGCAGTTAGTTGACCCCGACGCGAGTCTCAGTCAATAAGGTGATTGACGTGAGCTATCCTTGCCACCTACACGTTTCTTATGAACGCGAATGACTCGACAGGTGCTTCTACGCCATCACGTAGGAGAACAGCGGGGCGCCTAGCTGCTCTTGTCTGTACTGGCGGAGTTGTTCTGTTCATGATGGTGACCTCCACTTGGCAGATAGTTCGCCAGGCTTTTTTTCCAGCCCTGTCACCTGTGGAAGCTGAGCTCAGCTGTCGTCCGAGCATTCAAACACTAGCCACTTCTTTGGAAAACGCGCGACTCCTTGTTGCCGACTCCCTGACTCCCGAAGAAGAAAGTCTCGAAAATTTCCGAGATGCTTTGAGCAAGACCTGGGTCCAGCTGCCTAGAATTAAAATGATTTGTGAATCAGATGCAGACCGTCAGGCGCTTCGTGCGCTTCGTCATTTGGTTCAATTACGTTACGCCGAAGAAAGAGCAGTCCGCTATCAAGCAAACGATCTTTCACGGCTTCGAAGTAGAGCGCCCGAAGCAGTCCGTGCGCTCTCCCGTACTCAGTGAATAATAATGTCTGAAGAAAAAGATTTGCCGGAGCAAGAGATTGAATCTCCGGAAGCTACACTCCCCACCTTTGCCTCGCTCGACCTATCTGAAGAAGTCACTCGCGCGGTTGCGGATATGGGGTTCGAACATCCAACTCCGGTGCAGCATGCGGTCTATCAAGTCGCGGCGACCGGTCGAGACCTGGTCGTCCAAGCACGGACCGGTACGGGTAAAACAGCTGCTTTCGGCCTTCCTGTTGTGGACCGGTTAATCGATACCCGCCGTTCTGAAAGCCAATACTTAATCCTCTGTCCGACGAGAGAGTTGGCCTTACAAATTCATCGTGAGATTGAGGCGATTGCCAAGTACAAAGAGGTGAGCTGTACGGCTGTTTACGGCGGGGCGCCCATGCAGCCGCAGATCGATGCTCTGAAAAAGGGCGCACAGATTATCGCTGGCACACCTGGTCGAGTGTTAGACCACCTGGAGCGCGGCACCTTGGACCCAAGTACCCTCAAGGGATTGGTTCTTGATGAAAGTGATGAAATGCTCTCGATGGGCTTCCTGCCCCAGATTACGGCGATTATGGAGCAATTGCCGGAGGTGCATCAAACCCTTCTGTTCAGCGCCACAATCCCGCCTGACGTGAAGCGCATTGCTGAAACGCGCTGCACCGATCCTGAATTTATCACGTTGAGCGGAGACCACGTCGGCGCCTTGTCGATTGATCACTTTGTGTATCATTCTCAGGGTCAAAAGTCGGAAGAGATCGTGCGTTTGATCGAAATCGAGAATCCCGAAAGCGCGATTGTTTTTTGCAATACCCGGGATCAAACCAAGCGAATTGCCAAGGCACTGAAAAAGGCTGGTTATGCAGCTGATTGGCTGAACGCAGAGCTTTCTCAAAAAGAGCGTGAAAGCGTGATGTCCAAAACCCGTGCTGGACGATTGCGTTTTCTCGTCTGCACCGATGTTGCGGCGCGGGGTATCGATATTTCCCATCTCACCCACGTGATTAATGCAGATTTTCCGGCGTCGACGGAAAACTATGTACATCGAACGGGACGCACTGGACGTGCCGGAAAAACAGGTACGGCCATCAGTCTGATTACGCCTGCAGACGTCGGTAACGTCTACATGATGCGCTTGATTTATAAAATATTTCCGGTGGAGCGCACTCTCCCCTCCCCCGAGCAGATACGCACACGCGAAGAGACTGACTTAGTTTTGAAGCTGGCAGAGACGCTCAGGTCTGCGCCTCAGGCAACGCGCTCTCTCGTTCAGAGGATCAGAACGAGTGACGCTGCAGAGCAGATTTCGGGAGCTCATTTGCAGGAGCACTTGGCGCAGCACGCTGAGTTGCCGGCGCTAGCGACCGAGGCGAGAAAAGAGCGAGCTCCCGAGGCTGTGGAGGAGCCAGCGCCTGCTCGTAAAGAGAAGAAAAAGCAGGCGAAGTCGCGCAAGAAAGAGAAAGCCGCTGAGGCATCCAGCCCTGGGGCTTCTGATGAAGCTATTCCAGCGAAGAAAAAGTCGAAGCCGAAAAAGCAAACGGAATCAGAAGCCGGAGAGGCGAAACGGCGTCGAGCGAAAGAGGACTCTGAACCAGCCGTGGCTCCGTCGACAGAGAGGACCAAGCCGACTTCCAAGAAATCACGAGCAAGTGCCAAGAAGTCCGATAAAATGGAGGTGGTTTCCGCTGCAGAATTGCTCGCTGCTGAAGGTATTGACTGGGATGACGCTATTGAAGGGCTGGACGATGCTGAATCCAGCTCGGGGAGCGAGCGCAGCAAGCCCCGGGGCAATCGTGGCGGGGCCGGCAGGGCTCATGAAGATCAGGCTTCTGGACGTCGTTCAGCAAAGCGTGGCGCAGCCCCGAGTCGGGAAGAGCCTCGGACTGAAGCTTCGCGACGAGGCAAAGGGGAAGCCAAGATTTTCGTCAATGCGGGACAGGATGATGAGCTTTACGAGGACGATATCTTGGATGCGTTAGAAGACGGAGGCATTACAGAAGACCGAGTGCGCTTCATCAATGTGAAACAGCGCAACACCTTCGTTGGGATTGATGCTCAATACCTCGATGCAGCGGTTGAGGCGATCGATGGCTTTTCGGTCGCTGGAATTGAGTTAAGGGCGGAAGAGGCCCGGCGACGACGACGAAGTTAATTGCTTCGTGCGGTGTACTCTCATGGTCCAGTCTTCCTTCGTTCTTTTAGGTTCTATGAAGTCTCGGTCTTTCAATGGACGACCCCAAGCAGCTGAATGAACTGTACGCGGATGTCGAGTGGGCACTATCCGAAGGTCTTCCGGCGACGGAGGTCATCTTTGCCCTGGATCGACTCAAAGCAGCCGCCCCAAAGGGTTCAGGCTACGAGCTCTACACAAACCGTTACTTGGCCGAAGCGCTGCTCGAGCGAGCGCCCTTCCGGGCGCTCAAATGTGGTCGAAGGGCGTTAGAATTAGAAGAAGATGCGTGCACCTTTGCTTGCGTCGGAATCGCCCATCTGTCGCTAAAAAATGATAGTAGCGCCGAACTCGCCTTTCGCGGAGCACTTCGGCTCGAACCTGAAAACCCTTGGTACGCGCACAACTTGGGTCATATCTTGGACACCTGTCTTAATCGCAGTGAGGAAGCCTTGAAATGGCTGGAGTCTGCTCACAGAGCCTTGCCGGACGATGTAGATGTTTTGCTCTCCTTGGCTCATGCGGTCTTTCGAGTGCAGGGAGAAGAGCCGACTAGAAATTTGCTTCTGCGGGCGTTTGAAGGTTCGACTTCGGAGGTTGAGGGACGGTTGCGTTCCTGGCGAATTGAAGAAAGTCAGGGCGCTGCCGGTTCCGAGTAGCCTCAGCTTTGAAATTTTTGAAAAAAGGAATTGGCGCTTTGTTTACAGATAGCTAGTGAATAGCAATGTCTTTTCAGCGTGAGCGACGGATGCAGGTCTATCTCTTGAGTCTGCTGACACCTTTGGTGGGTTCGGGAGCCGCTTTGGCCCAGGACGAGCAACCCCTACTGCCGACCGTGGAGCAAAGGGCAGAGGAAGGGCTCCGCACTCAGCGTGAGCGCGATGGGGAGACCCTGGCCGAACAAAAACTGGAGACGATGCGGCAGGCCCTACCAGGAAGAGAGGCGAATGACCCTTTCGTGGCGGTGGATGATCCGATGCTGGAGCCTGTTCCTCCACCGAAGAATATACTTCCGAATTGGCAGAGCGCATTGAACGCGGTCCGCCAGCAAAACCCGGACTTAAGGCGGGCCTATGCACAAGTGGAGGCTGCGCGGGGCCAAGCTTCCCAGGCCCTTTCTGGTGCACTGCCTCAGCTGACGGGCACCGCGAATCTGAACTACCATATCCTCAAGGGTGAAGGCCCTCGCCTACCCGATTTTCAGTTGGGCCCCCTGCCCAGCCCGAACCTGACATTCACGGCTGGGGCTTCGCTGAGCATTCCCTTACTCCGGGCTCAAACCTGGTATGACTACAAGACAAGCAAGCGAGTTATTCAGCAGGCCGAATACTCGTCCGAAGACGCTGAGCGTCTGATTGTCGGTTCCCTAGCTGAGGCTTTGGTCGCGGTAGTCACAGCGGAGCGCTTAGCAGAAGTGACTCGCTTGAATCTTTTGGCCGCCCTCTCGAACCTTGAGTTAAACAAGAGACGAGCTCGGCTCGGTTCGGCAAATGCTGTCGATCTCTTGCGGAGTGAACAAGAGGTAGCAGACAGCCGTTCTCAGGTCGTTGACGCCGATGAGGCACTTCGACGTTCACGAGAAGCACTCGGCTTAGCGCTTGGTGAATCGGAGCCTTGGGGCGTGACCCCCACGATTAGCCTGGACCAACTCAGGTCCGACGCTCGCTCTACCTGTCAACAGGGTGAATCTATAGAAGGTCGACCAGACATTCTTGCGGCGAAAGAATCTGTCCAGGTGGCGAATCGTCAAACCCAGAGCGTCGGTTACGGCTACTTGCCGGAAGTCCGTGCTCAAACGGGGGTGAACTATTCAACCAACGAGCTCCAGATGGCGAACCGCGAGAATGTTACCTGGACCATTGGCGGAGTGCTTTCGTGGAATTTTTACGATGGCGGGCTCCGCTCCGCGCAGAAGAGGTCAAATAAGGCAGCGGAAGTGAGTGCGGAGCAGGATCTCCAGTCAGCTCGGATTAACGCAGAAGTTGAAGTGCGGCGAGCGTTCCGTGGAGTGAAGGTTGCTGCTGCGAGCCTCCAGATAGCTCAGAAGAAACGAGAGGTAGCCTTCGATACAGCACGTTTAGCGAGGGTCCGCTTCGTGAACGGTACGGGCTCCTCTTTCGACATGGTCGACACCCAGAGTCGAGCCCGCCAAAGCGAACTCGATGTGACTGTGAAGGAATTCGAACTACTTCGGGCGGAGATCGCCGCTTATCTAGCTCTTGCTTCTTGCGATATTTAATTGCCAGTTCTACGTTCCGAGCCCAACAGGGTATAAAAACGGCTTTTTTGAAGAGCTTTCCCCGGCTTGCGAATACAAACCCTACCCCGACAGCAAATGCCTCTGCAATCTAGCAAAACTTCTATTTCCGTGCCTTGGGCTACCTTCCTAGCGGTGACGGGTATCGCCTTCGCTGGGCATATCTGGTTCCTGTTTTTGAAGACACCCGAAGCCCAAGCTGCGGCGGGCGGTCTCGCCCAGAAGATTTTCTATTTTCATGTGCCAGCGGCCTACGCTCTCTACTTGAGCGGCCTCGTTTGCTTTGCAGCCAGTGCGGTTTACTTGGTTCGCCCGGGTGCCCTTGCGAATGCCTGGGCTCGGGCTGGCGCTGAGGCGGCTGTGGTCTTTGGCTTGATGGTGCTGGGCAGCGGGCCAATCTGGGCAA